>CALKVW010000153.1 GCA_938004785.1 uncultured Polyangiaceae bacterium | reverse complement strand
GCCCATGGAGAGCAGAGCAGCCGTCGCAGCGAGGGCCCACATGGATCGACGCGTCTTCATGCCTCACAGCATCGCACGCTCCGTGCCAAGCCGAGCACCGCCCGAAGGCCCGCGTTCTTGCGTAGGATTGTGCCGCTCTGGGTCAGGGCCGGGCGAGCGCGTCGCGGGCGGGTGGCGCGCAGGCGGGTGGGAGCTCGAGCGAGCGCCGCACGCGCCCTGGGCCCTGCGGCCTGCCGCATGCGGCGTGTAGGATCGGCCGATGGGGCCGAGGCTCGTGGGCGCGAACTGCCCGCACTGTGGTGGCGCGATGAACCTGCTCGCCGGGCAGCAGATCGCGCAGTGCAGCTACTGCGGCAAGAGCTCCTTCGTGCACGTTCCGGGCAGGCCCGACCCGCCGCCGCCGATGCAGCCGCCGCAGGTGCCCTACGGCCACATCTATCTGCAGCAGGATCCGACCGCGCATACCCGCGCGCTCGACGGTGCGGCGAAGACCATGAAGTGGGTCTTCCTGCTCACGGGGCTCGGCGTGATCGTGCCGGCGGTGATCGCCGCGGTGGCGACGACGAACCTCAGCCAGAGCTTCGGGGTGTCGAAGGCGCCGAGAGCCGAGCTCGCAGTGGACGACGAAGACGACGAGGCGCCGAAGAAGAAGGGCGCCGCCAAGGAAAAGGAGGACGCGCGGCCCAAGGTGGCCGCCGCCGACCTCGGGCGCGTGGAGCTCGCCTCCGTGCTCGAGCAGGGCCTCGCGCTCGCGCAGAAGGACGATCCCCGCTTCCAGCTGACGCGCGCGCACGCCACGAACGTGCGGAGCGGCTTCGTCGATCTGAAGGGCGACGGCGTGGTGCACCTGAGCTTCGAGCTCTACGCGCTCGATCCGAAGCTCCCTCCCGGCAAGAACGCCGTGGGCCGAGGGCTCAGCCTGCGCGCCGAGAAGCCAGGCGTCTTCGTGATCTCCGAGAGCAGCGGGCCGAACCGAGAGCTCGACCCACGCAAGAACCTGCCCGTGCCGAGGTGCAAATCCGACGCGATGTGGTCCGCCGCGGTGGCGAGCGGCGTCGCCGCCGACTCGGTCGCGACGGTGCACCTCTACAACAGCAACCCGCACCGCGGGCCGAACCAGTTCACCTGGAGCCTGCGCGTCGACGGCTACGATCAGTACCGACGCGAGATCGACGCCGACGGATGCAAGATCGTGCGCGACTGGTCGAAGCGCTGAGCAGACTTCGAAGCGCATGGTGCGACACGGGTGACGTCCGGCGCGGAACCTGCGAAAGATCCCAGCCGTGAAGGACAAACACGTCCGCATCCGCATCGAGCAGTGTCTCGCGCTCGCCAAGGCCTCGAACTGCCCACGTCGCAAGTTCGGCGCGCTGCTCGTCGACCCTTCGCGCAACGTCGTCTTGATGGACGGCTACAACGGCGGCCCGCGCGGCGGCGGCGAGCTCTGCGGCGGCGAGGTGTGCCTGCGCGACACGATGCAGATCCCGAGCGGGACGCGCATGGAGATCGGCTGTCACCACGCCGAGATGAACGTCGTCTGCAACGCCGCGGCGAACGGCGTCGCCTGCCAAGGCGCGTGGCTGATCGTCACGGGCGAGCCCTGCATCCTGTGCGCGAAGCTCATCCACCACGCGGGCATCGCGCGCGTGCTCGTCGTCGAGGGCGGCTACATGGGCGAGAACGGCGTCGAGTACCTGCGCGCGCATGGCGTCGAGGTCGTGACCGTCGAGGGCCCACGCGACCCTCGCTCGATCGCGGCCGAAGCCGAGGCCGACGGCGAGCCCGCGACCGAGCGCGCCTGAGCGCCGCGCGACCTCGGCCGCTCGCCTGGCCCTTCAGCCCGTGGTGCCGAGCCCGGTCGCGACGCCTTCGATGCTCGACACCAGCGCCTGCTCGAAGAGCTCGAGCTCGGCGACCGTGGCGCCTCGCTCGCGCGCCTGGCGGTAGTCGGCGATCAATCGCACCTGGATGTAATTGAGCGGGTCGAGGTAGGGCTCCTTGAGCTCGATCGAGCGCAGGAGCTCCGCGTCGTCGGGCCCGGTGAGCGGCTCGTGACCCGTGAGGCGCGTGAGCTCGAACCGCGTGGCCGCGTGCTCGGCCTCGATGAGCCCGAAGACGCGCATCGCGCCCTCCGACTCCCCGGCGAGCTCTCGCACGTAGTGGCGCGCGATGAAGAGGTCCGTCTGACGCAGGGCGATCTCGCAGTTCTCGATCACGCTCCGGAAGAAAGGCCACCCGGCGTACATGCGCGCGAGCTCCGCGCGCGCCGTGGCCTCACCCTCGGCGTGCTGGGCGACGAAGCCCGAGAGCGCGGCGCCGAGGCCATACCAACCGGGCAGGATCTGCCTCGACTGGAGCCAGCGGAACACCCACGGGATCGCGCGCAGATCACTCACGGTGCGCGCCTCACGGCGCCGCTCCGGGCGCGAGCCGAGCTTCACGAGCTCGACCTCGCGCGGCGTGCACTGCTCGAAGTAGGCGATGAAGTCGGGATCGTCGTGCACGAGCGCCGCGTAGCGCTGCTGCGCGCGGCGGCTGAGCTCCGCGGCGGCGTCGAGCCATGCGGGCTCGGGCGCCGGCGTCGGGGAGAGGCGTTTGTCGAACATCGCGCCGAGCACGTCGGCGAGGTGCTGCTTCGCAGTGCTCTCGACCGTGTAGTGGCGCGCGAGCACCTCGCCTTGCTCGGTGATGTCCTTGCCGTAGCGCGTGGTGCCGGTCGGCAGGGCCATCACCGCGCGGTGCGCGGGGCCGCCGCCGCGCCCGATGCTGCCGCCTCGACCGTGGAAGAAGCGCAGGCGCACGCCGTGACGCTCCGCGACCGCGGAGAGCTCGCGCTGCGCGCGGTGCGCCTGCCAGTTGCTCGTGAGGTAGCCGCCGTCTTTGTTGCTGTCGGAGTAGCCGAGCATGACGAGCTGCGAGAGGCCGCGCGCCTCGAGCTGCGCTCGATACGCAGGCTGCGCGAAGAGCTCCTCGAGGATGGCGGGCGCGCGCTCGAGGTCGGCGATCGTCTCGAAGAGCGGCACCAGATCCATGGCGCTGTCGAAGCCGCCGTCCCAGCGGCGCACGAAGAGCCCCTCGGTCTTGAGCAGCAAGAGCGCGTGCAGCACCTGCTCGACGGAGCTCGCCATCGTGAGCACGAGATGACGCGCGCAGCCCGGGCCGATGCGCCCGTGCGCCTCGCGCGCCACGCGCAGCACGCCGAAGAGGCGCCGCACGAAGAAGGCCTTGGAGGCGTCGAGCCCGGCGCGCTCGAGATCCTCGTCGGCGAGCTCGAGCCGCCAGGGGGCGACCGAGGTGGGCGCGAGGATCTCGCGGCCGAGCTGCGAGATCAGCGCGCTGCGCTCGGCCTCGGGCTCGAGGCCCGAGGCGCGGAGGACGGTCTCGCCCGCCTGGGCGATGTGCTGTGAGTCCTCGCGCAGATCGAGGCTCGCCAGGTGGAAGCCGAAGGCGCGCACGACGCGCGCGAGCGAGCGCGGCTCCTGATCGGCGACGCGGGCGTAGCGCGCTTGGTCGAGCGCGGCCGAGACGAGCTCGAGGTCGGCGACGAGGCGTTCGGGTGCGCGGTAGACGGCGGCGTCGTCCGAGCCGGCGCGCTCCGTGCGCTCGAGGCGCTGCGCCACGAGCGTGAGGAAGAGGCGGTAGGGCTCCTGCTCGCGGCGCGTGCGGTCGAAGGCCACGTCGAAGCCGAGCGCGGCCTTCTCGGCGACGAGCTCGTCGAGGCGCGCGAGCATCGGCGCGTTGGGCGTCGCGCGCCTGGTCGACAGGCTGAGCCTGGGTGCAGCGCGCTCGATCTCCCGCCGGTAGAAGGCGAGCACGTGCCTGCGCTGCCGCTCGAGCGCCTCGGCGAAGACCCCCGCGTCGACGAAGGGGTTGCCGTCCATGTCGCCGCCGACCCAGCTGCCGAACTCGAGCGGCGGAGGCGTGGAGCTCGGGTGCTCGGCGCGCTCGACGAGCGACCTCGCGAGCGCCGCGCGATCGAAGAAGGCGCGGGAGGCGCGCAGGATCGTCGCGTCGAAGAAAGCGAGCACGTGATCGACCTCGTCGATGACGCGGGGCTTCTGCCAGCGGGCGAACTGCGTCGCCCAGAGCGTCTCGATCTTGGCGAGCAGGCGCTCGACGAGCTCGATCTGCTCGAAGCGATCGCGCACCGAGGCGAGCTCCGAGACGAGCAGGTGCACGTCGCGCTGGTGCGCCAGCATGCGCTGGCGGAGGATCTTCGTGGGGTGCGCCGTGGCCACGAGGCGCACGCGCGTCTCGCGCCAGGCGGCGTCGAGCTCCTCGGGTGAGGCCGCGGCGAGCACGCGCTCGAAGGAGCGCTCGCGCCCGCGGCCGCCCTCGGTGCTCTCGGCGATCGCTGCGAGCGTGAGGAAGAGGCGGAAGGCGCGCGTCGACTTGGCGAGCCAGCGCACCTGCGCGTCGTGACCGAGGCCCTCTCGCTCGGCGGCGAGGATCGCGTCCAGATCGTGCCAGCTGCGCCCGTCGGGCCTCCTCCGCGCGCGTTTGGCGGCGAGGCGCATGCGCTCGATGCCTCGGTAGAAGGCCGGCCCCTCTTGCTCGACGAGCACCCAACCGAGCAGCGCGCCGAGCAGCTGCACGAGCCCACGTACGCCGTCGTCGGCGCGGCTCGACCGCTCGGCACGATCGACGCCCCGCGCAGGGGGCTCGGCGGCGAGCAGATCGACCTCGGGCGGGGGCAGCGCGCTGCGCACCCGATCGACGAGCGCAGTCAGCCCGAGCGGCGCCGGGTCGAGGTCGGCGGCGAGCAGCGCGCGCAGCTTCTTGTCGAGGGACTTGGTCATGAGCGGCGCACCTGTGCCCTGAGCATCGTGGCTTCGATGAGGTCTTCTTCGGCGTCGTCGCGGCTGCGGAAGCCGAGCGAGAGGTAGAGCAAGAGCTCGCCGAAGCGCGGGCCCGCTTCGACGTCGTGCCCGGCGTCGTCGACGATGCGCAGGGCATCGCCGTCGGGCGCGAGCGCCAGCACGCGAGGGGCCCGCGCCGTGGCGCCGAGCGCATCGCGCAGCAGGCTCGCGAGTGGGTACAGTCCGCGCTTCGCCGGACCTGCGAGCCAGTCTGCGCGCGCGCCGAAGGCCTCGAGCTCGGCGAGCCGGAAGAAGCGCAGCGTGCCTTCGACGCCGCCGATCGCGAGCCCTCGGTAGAGATCCGCAGGGTCGCTCGGGTCCTCGAAGTCGTAGGCGCGCACGAAGGCGCGGTAGCTCGGCGGAGCCTCCACGCCGCCGAGCCCGGGGAAGCGCTCGAAGGCCGCGCGACCTCGCTTGCGGTGGAGGCTCTCGACGAGCGCGATCGTCCGCTCTTCGATGGCCTCCGGCTCCGGATCGGCGAGCCTCACGACGAGCTTGCGGTCAGCCAGGTAGAGGGCCTGCGCGACCGCCGGCAGGAGGCGCAGGCCGAGCTCACCAGCGAGGTAGGTCGAGCCGCGGCGCGGACCCACCAGCTGCTCGAAGGCCGCGTCGTCCTCGAGCTCGTCGAGCGGCTCGAGTGTGGTCTCTTCGTCGTCTTGCGCGCCGGCCTCGGGGCCTTCGTCGCCCTCGCGCACGAAGCGCCGCCTGAGCCCCGAAGCGCTGAAGCTCGCCGCGTCGTCGAGCAAGAGATCCTCGGTGTAGACGAGGCTGTGCACGACACAGCGCTCGGCGCGTGCCTGTTCGCGCACGGCGAGCCCAGGGGGCAGCTCGTCTTCGAAGAGCTCCGCCGCGAGGTCGAGCTCCTCGGCGCCAGCGCCGGGCCCGCGCGCGAGGCCACTCGTGAAGAAGGCCACGGACCAGCCCGGGGCGCCGGGGAGCTCGCTCAGCGACAAGGAGGGCGACGCCAGGTCGTAACCCGCGAGCGCCACCGCGAAGCCTCGACGGAGGGCGGCTTCGCTCACCTCGTCCCGGCGGAAGAACACTGCGGCGAAGGAGAGCCCCATGGCGCGGCAAGTTAGCACTCCGCGGCGCGTGGCTCTTCGGGCGGGCGCGGCGCGGCGTCCATCCCACCTCGGCACACGGCGCCGGTGTCCAGTGCGGGAGCGGGCCAGCCGAGCGGGGGATCCCCCTCGTGGGCTTGGCCCGCCAGACCGTTCCGCGCGATGCTACTCTGCGAACATGGTCCTCTCTCCTGGCTCCTTCCTCGCGGGTAAGTACCGCGTCGAGAAGCTCGTCGGGCAGGGAGCGATGGGGGCCGTGTGGCAGGCGAAGCACGCGCTCACCGAGCGCACGGTCGCCATCAAGGTGCTCGGAGAAGACTCGCGCACGGTCGAAGCGCGTCAGCGCCTGCTGCGCGAGGCGCGCGCCTGTGGCCGGATCCAGCATCGCAACGTGATCGAGGTGCTCGACGTCGGCGAGCTCGACGACGGCACGCCGTTCCTCGTGATGCCGATGCTCGCGGGAGAGACGCTCGAGGATCGCCTCGATCGCGAGGGCGCGATCCCCGAGGAAGAAGCGCTGGAGATCGCGCTCGGCGTGGCGCGCGCGCTCGCCGCTGCGCACACGCTCGGGATCGTCCACCGCGATCTCAAGCCGGGGAACATCTTCCTCCACCGCGAGCCCGGGCACGAAGAGATGCTCGTGAAGGTGCTCGACTTCGGCATCAGCAAGATCCTCTCGCGCGAAGAGGCCAGCTACACCGATGCGGGGCGCGCGGTGGGCTCGCCTGCGTACATGGCGCCCGAGCAAGCGCGAGGCGCGGCCGATATCGATCCCAGGGTCGACGTCTGGGCCTTCGGCGTCTTGTTCGTCGAGATGCTCACCGGCCAGCTGCCCTTCCCCGGCGACACGCCCTACGCGATCGTCGGGCACATCCTGCACGGGGCGATGCCGGACTTCGACGCGCTGTGCCCGATGGCTCGCCCCGCGGTGCGTGAGCTCATCAAGCGCTGCGTGGTGCGCGAGCCGGCCCAGCGTCTCGCGTCGGCGCGCGACGTGCTCGGCTGGCTCGAGGCTGCGCGCAGTGGGCCGAGCTCCTCGCGTGGCAGCTGGGTCGCGCTCGACCCGAGGCAGTCGATGAGCTCGATGCCGCAGTTCATCGAGGCGCCGCCTCGCTCGAACCCCGGGCTCGCGCGCCCGATCTCCCCGCTCACCGCGACCTCGTCGGTGCTCGTCGCGCAGGGCGCGCCGTCGACGCACCGGAGCACCAGCAAGCTCGGGCTGGCCATCGGGGTCGTCGTCGCGCTGGGGGTGGGCATCGGCGGCGTCTTCGCCTTCGGCGGAGGGGCGACCCGCACGAGCGCCGCAGGTGGCGCCGCCGCCGCTCCTTCGGCCGCTGCGCCGACTCGCGAGGCGACGAGCGCCCCCGCCGCTGCGAGCGCACCGGCGCCCGAGTCGCCCGCCTCCGCCGCCAGCGCGGCCACGAGCACCTCGGCAGCCCCCACGACGACGGCGGTGGTCGCGCCGACGCCACCTGCGGCTGCAACGACCGCGCCGGCCGCGCCACGGCCGTGGCAGCCCGCGCCCGCCGCCCCGCCCAAGCCGTCGCGCCCCGCGCCGAAGTCGACCGGGCGCGTCGCGCTGCCCGACTCACCTGGCTGACTCGAGCCTCGCGCTCGCGGTGATCGTCGCGCGGCCGAGGCGCCTGCGCGGCTGCGCTATGCTCTCGCGCCATGCGACGCCCGCTCCACCTCGCCGCCGCGTTGATCACCCTCCTCGCCTCGACGAGCGGCTGCGGTGACGACGATCCGCTCGGCTCTGGAGGCGGCGCAGAGGGCGGGGGCTCGAGCAGCTCGGTGTCGGGCGCCGGCGGCGCAGCAGGTGGCAGCGGTGGCGAGGGCGGGGGCGCGGAGATTCCCGCCGAGGAAGACCCCTCCGAAGCTGCGCCGACGCCTCCGTCGTTCAGCGACGCGGAGCTCGCGAGCCTGAAGGCCGACATCGACGCCGCGCTCGCCTCGGCGACCGCGTCTCACTCCGCGCTCATCGTGGGTCTCGAGACCGGACAGGTCGTCTACGAGCGCGCCGCGGACACGCTCCGGAAGCCTGCCTCCAATACGAAGCTGTTCACCACGGCGGCGCTCCTCCGGCAGCTCGGTGAGGCGCACCGCAGCGAGGGCGGCGCCTACGCGACGAGCGTCGCGGGCGGCATCGTGCAAGGCGACCTCGTGCTCTTCGCGCAGCACGATCCCTCCTCGTCGACCTGGTTCGCCGATGGCGCACGGCAGCCCTTCGACGCGCTCGCTTCCGAGCTCGCGCAGGCAGGCATCACGCGCGTGACGGGCGCCGTGATCGCGCGTGGCGAGCTCATCTACGAGGGCAATTCGCTCGGCACGCTCGACGTCGCCACCGAGCGCGCGCAGGCCGCAGCGGCCTTCCGCGCTGCGCTCGTCGCCGCCGGCATCACGGTCGACGGTGGCTCCTCGGGCGCGGTCGGGCTCACGCCTCCTCCGGGCGCGACGCTGCTCGCGAAGCTCCCGAGCGCCTCGGTCGACGTGCTCTCCCACGCCATCAACGTGCCGAGCCACAACGAGCTCTCGGATCTCGCGATGCGACACCTGGGCTACTTCGGCAGCGGGACGAGCTCCTACGCAGCCGGCTTCGCCGAGGTCGCCGCGACGCTCGACGAGCTCGGCGTGGCTCGCGCAGGCTTCATCCTGAACGACGGCTCCGGGCTCTCGCACGACAACCGCGTGAGCGCGCGCCAGCTCGTCGAGCTGATGCGTGCCTTGAGCCAGGAGCCCGAGTGGCCGGCCTTCGTCAGCTCGCTCGCGATCGCCGGGCGGCGCGGCACGGTCTCCGGGCGCATGACCGGCGCGAACACCGCGGGCCGCTTCTGGGGCAAGACCGGCACGCTGACCGGCGTCATCACGCTGAGCGGCGTGCTCTACCACCGCCACGACGGCCAGCAGTACCTCGTGTCCCTGCTCGCGAACGACGTCGCGAACGCCACCAGCGCGCGCGCCGCGCTCGACGCGGCGGTGAGCGCGCTCGCACAGAACCGCCGCGGCTCGGCCGGCCTACCCGCGCGGCCCGAGCTGCTCGGCCTGAGCGACGACGCGAACGCCGCGACCGTGGAGGCGCGCTGGTCGCCCGTCGAAGGCGCAGAGGGCTACCTCGTGTGGCGCAGCGCCGACGGCAAGACCTGGCGCCGCAGCGACGCGCGCTACACGAGCGCGACCAGGTTCCGGAGCTTCGCGATCGACGGCGCGCTCCACGTGCGGGTGAGCGCCGTCGGCGCGCACGGCGAGGGCCCACCCTCGTCGGTGCTCTCCGCCCGCACGAGCGAGGACGGCGCGCGCGTGCTCCTCGTCGACGCCAACGCGCGCTACGCGAGGGCGCCTGTGCCCGAGAACCCGCTCGCCTGGGGCCACGACGCGCTCGTGGCGCACGCGAGCGTGCTCAGCCAGGCCTACGAGAGCTGCGCCGCTTCGGAGCTCTCGAGCGGCGGCGTCGACCTCGCGGCCTACGATCGCGTCGTCTGGGTGCTCGGGCGCGAGTCGACGAGCGACGAGACCTTCTCGATCGACGAACAAGAGCGCGTGCGTGCCTTCGTCGAGGCGGGTGGGCGCCTCTTCGTCTCGGGCTCCGAGCTCGGCTACGACCTGCTCGGCGAGGGCTCGCCAGACGACGCGGCCTTCGCGCGCGAGGTGCTCGGAATCGGCTACGTCGGCGACGACGCCGCGACGACCTTGCTCAGGCGTGGGCCCGCGCTCGGCGCGGGCGACGCACTCGCCCGCTTCTCCAAGCTCGGGCAGCACGAGGTCGACTTCCCGGACGTGCTCTCCGCCGAGAGCGGCGGCTCGAGCTGCCTCGGCTACGCGCGCGGCCAAGGCGGGAGCGCGTGCATCTACACCACGACGAGCGCAGGGGCGCGCGTGGTCGCGATGGGCGTGCCGCTCGAGTCGCTCGACGATCCCGAGCTCGGTCGCGAGCTGCTCGGGCTGCTCGACGACTGAGGCCGAACGGCTGCCGCGAGCGCGCTGAGCTCAGAAGCGCAGCGCGAAGCCGTTCGGCGTCGGCGCGAAGGCCGAGCCCTGCGGGTCGTTGCCCGTGAGCTCGAGCGCGAGCCAGACCGCGCCGCCGACGACGAACGCGCCTCCGACGGCGAACACCACGTCGCCGGCGATGATCTTGTCGGCGCCGGACTCGGCGAGCGGCCGCGAGGCCGCCGGACAGTTGATGGTCCTACCATCGCAGAGCGCGCGGGCGTCGGACTGGTCGCCGGAGCCGAGGCCCATGAACGTGAAGCCCACGCCCATCGCGATCACACCCGTGCCACCGAGGATCGCCGGACCGACGAACGGTGGCAGCAGGCGTCCGCCGCCCGCGCCGTCGTCTTCGGCGGGCTTCTGTTTGTCGGGCGCGACGTAGATCGTCGACGCCCGACCGACAAGCGCGAGCACCGTCTCGCGCTGCGGCGGGTGCCCAGGCGCCTCGAGGCGGACCACGCGGGTGCCCGGATCGAGCAGGATGCGACCGTCGAGCCTCACGGCGGGTTGGTCGTCGACGAAGACACGCAGGCCCTCGAAACGCTCGGCCTCCTCGAGATCGATGCGCGGGATCGCGGGCAAGAGCTCGGAGAGGGCCGACTTCGCGGCGGCTTCGTCGTCGGGGAGCTGGGCCTTCTGCGCGGCGGCGATCGCCTCCTCGAGCAGCCTGCGCGCCTCGAGCATGTGCGTGAGCTCACGCTCCACCAGGGCGAGCGCGATGAGCGCCTTGGGCGCCGTGCGGATGCGCAGGACCTCTCGCAGAGGCGCGACCGCCTCGGCGAAGCGGCCTTCGTCGGCGAGCTTCCGCGCCTCCAGGAAGAGCTGGGTCCGGCGCTTCTCGTCGGCCTCCGAGGGTTGCGCGAGGGCCGTGCCGCCGGCGAGCGCGAGCAGCAGGGGTGCGACGACGAGCGCGCGGAGCGTGCGACCGATGGGCTGGGTGCTCAAGGTGCGTACTTCCTCACCCAGGCCGAGCTGCGCGTCTGGCTCACCTGCTTGCGCCCAGCCACGTAGACGTAGCCGTCGGGGTCGATGGTGATCGCGTAGCCGTCGTTCTCCGCCACGAGCACGTCTTGTGCGGCGACCGGGCTGCGGTACGTGCGCGTCCAGCGAGGCGAGAGCTCGCCGCCCGCGCTCACGGCGTAGCGGCGCGTGACCACGCGCGAGTGCGTGGTGCGGAGAGGGTCGGCGGAGGCGTTCTCGAGGGTGCTCTCCTCGCCGACCACGACGACCGTGCCGTCCGTGTCGCACGCGATCGCGGCGAAGCTGTCGGCGCCACCGGCTTCGCCATCGAAGAGCTCGTGATCGAGCACGTCGAGCTGATCGTCGACGAGCACGACGACGCCGTCGTAGCCGCCGTCGACCAAGGCCCGGCCGCTGAGCGCGTAGCGGCTCGCCCCGAGCGCGCACACGCCCGTGACGTCGAGCTCGAAGCCGAGCTCGCTGCCGAGATCGGTGCTGAAGACCACGCCTTGGCCCTCGGCGCCGAGCCGCGCGACGTAGTCCTGCCACGCCACGACCGCGCCAGTCCCGGCCACGGGCGTGACCGCCGCCGGCCCGGCGCCGGTCCAACCCACGGGGATCGCCGCGTCTTCGACCTCGGTGCTCTGCCCGTCGGGCGCGACGCGATGAAGCACCGGCGTATTCGCGAAGTCGGGCCCGAGCGCGAGCACGCGCCCGAGGCCGTCGGGTTCGCCCAGCGCAGCGTAGGAATACTCGGGCGCGGCGACCGCCGGCGAGTCCCACACCGTCGTACCGCTGCGCCGCAGCCTCACGTAGCTCACGAGCCGCACGCCGGTCTGATGCACCGACTCGAGCGCGTAGACCTCGTTCGGCTCGCCGCCGATGCGCATGGCGAAGATCGCGTTGCCGTCGACCTCGACCCCTTGCCCGTCGAGATCACGATCGACGACGACCTCGACGTCTTCGCCGTCGCTCGGGCGGAGCTCGGCGTAGAGCCGGCGCCCACTGAAGCGGATCGCCTGCAGATCGAGGGGGTTCGTGTGGACCACTCCGCCCACGAACACCGCGTCTCGGCTCGCCGCGACGCCGTAGAGCGTGCTGAGTCGATCGATCGCCGAGCCGCCGACGACGGTGCTCCACTGCACCAGGTGCTTGCAGCTCGACGAGCACCCGCGCGAAGCCTCGGTGTCGTCGAGGGAGACGTCGACCTGATCGTCTCCGTTCTGCAGCCCGAGGTCGCACTCTTCGTCGCCGTCGACCTCGCCGTTGCCGCAGACGCCCGGACTACCACCGCCGGCGGAGCTGGAGCTGCCGCCGGTGCCGTAGGTGAAGCTGTCGGGCACGCAGCCGGGCTGGGCCGATGCGAAGAACGCAGCGGCCACGAAACCGCAGGATGCGAGCAACGTACGTAGAGGGCGCACGAGAGCCGTGACGGTAGCACGAAGGAGCGAGCGAGATCCGCATCTCGCCCTCGCCACCACACCCCTGGGCCTGGCGCCACCCGAGCGAGCGCCCTACATCTTCGGTCTGCGTGGCCGAGGCCGACCGAGGTACACCCATGAAGAAGCCGTGTCGCTCGCTCTACTGGTCGCTCTTGCTCGCTGCTCTCGCGCTGCTCGTCGTCGGCTGCGGCTCGAGGCGCAGCGAGGGTGACGGCGTGGGCAGCGCGCTCGCCGAGGTCCCGAGCGGCCCGGGCGCGGGCGCTGGCGCCATGGTGGGTGGCGCGCCACGAGTCACGAGCCCGACGAAGGAGACGTCGATGTCGAACAAGCGCTACGAGAAACCCGCGACCGAAGAGCTGAAGAAGCGCCTCTCTCCGCTCGAATTCGAGGTCACGCAGAACGACGCCACGGAGCCGCCGTTCCGCAACCGCTACTGGGATCACCACGAGGCGGGGCTCTACGTCGACATCGCGAGCGGGGAGCCGCTCTTCAGCTCGGTCGACAAGTTCGACTCCGGGACGGGCTGGCCGAGCTTCACCAAGCCGGTCGAAGCCGAGCGGGTGATCGAGAAGAGCGACGTCTCCTACGGCATGAAGCGCGTGGAGGTCCGCTCGCGCGACGGCAACTCCCACCTGGGCCACGTCTTCGACGACGGCCCTCGCCCCACGGGGCTGCGCTACTGCATCAACTCGGCGTCGCTGCGCTTCATCCCCGTCTCGAAGCTCGAGGCCGAGGGCTACGGCGCCTACCTGCCGCTCTTCAGCGGAGGCGCGCAGTCGCTGCCCGCCAGCGCGAGCGCCGACAACAGCTGCACGGCGCCCGAGCCCGGCGAGAAGGCCGGCTGCAACAGCACGCTCGAGACGGCGATCCTCGCAGGCGGCTGCTTCTGGGGCATGGAGGAGCTCTTGCGCGCCATCCCGGGCGTGCTCGACACCGAGGTCGGCTACACCGGCGGCACGGCGAAGAACCCCACCTACGAGATGATGAAGACGGGGCGCACCGGCCACGCCGAGGCCGTGCGCATCACCTTCGATCCGAAGAAGCTCGGCTACGCCGAGCTGCTCGAGAAGTGGTTCTACAAGATGCACGATCCGACGACGAAGAACCGCCAGGGCAACGACGTCGGCACGCAGTATCGATCCGCGATCTTCTACACGACCGACGAGCAGAAGCGCGTCGCGGAGGAGATCACCAAGAAGGTCGACCAGGCCGGCAAGTGGGGTGCGCCGATCGTCACCGAGATCGTGGCCGCGACCGAGTTCTACCTCGCCGAGGGCTACCACCAGGATTACTTGCAGAACAACCCAGGTGGTTACACCTGTCACTTCATGCGCGACTGAGAGCACCCTCCAGGCGCGACGAAGCCCGAGCCACCTCCAGAGGTGGGCTCGGGCTTCTTCGTGGGCGCGCGACATCGCCTGCGGCCCGAGGGAGCCGCAGGCGAGATCAAATCACTGAGCCGAAGGCGAAATCAGATCACTGAGCCGCAGGCGAGATCAAATCACTGAGCCGCAGGCGAGATCAAATCACTGAGCCGAAGGCGAAATCAAATCACTGACAGGCCGAGGGCACCGAGGCACCGGCGAGCATGCCTCGGACCTGCGCGAGCGCGGCTCGACCCTGGGGGTTGTTGCGGATCGCATCGCAGGCGCCCGCGGCGAGCATGTAGGCGCCCTGCTGCTGCGGGGGCGCGCTCTTCGCGTTCTGACGGAGCGCGTTGCAGCACGCGCCGATGCCCGAGGAGTCGCCGCCGCCGGTGGCCTTCGCGACCGAGCGCATCGAGCCGAAGACCGAGTTGCTGTCGCCGTCCGGATCCCAGCCGCCGACCACGAGCAGGTTCTCCGCGCCGAAGTGCACGTAGGCCGTCGCGACGTTGGCCGTGCCCTTCTTGCAGCTGCCGTCGGCCGCGGAGCCGGCGAGCTTGCCCTTGCCGACGGTGACGGTCTCGCCGCTGTTCCACTGGCAGCCCGTGAAGCCGAGCGCGGTCGCCGCGGCCTCGAGCTTGTCGATGCCACCGCCGGCGGCGCCGATCTTCGCCTTCGAGTCGCCGGAGCTGACGACGTTGAAGTCGCCCGACTTCGCCGAGGTCCAGCCGGTGGGCGACTGCACCGTGCCGCGCGCACCTGCAGCGGTGAGCGGCGAGCCGGCGATGCCGTCCTCACGGTTGTCGAGCTCCTGCTTCACGCGCATCGTGATGCCGGGCTGCGTGATCGCGGGCTCGAGCGTCACGGCCGTCGTGGGCGCGGGCGTGGGCGCAGGCTCGGGGGCCGAGGTCTTGACGGGCTTCGAGGTCGTCTCCTCCTCCTCGTCATCCTTCTTCGGGCATCCGGTGAGGACGAAGGCAGCGAGCGGCACGAGCAACCAGAGCGAGCGACGAACGAGCATGAAAGTCCTCCGACGGGTGGCGGCGCCGGCACGGGCGCCGAGCGCATTGGTCCCCCTGGTGGGGGTGGCTGTCAAGTTCGCGTGAGCACGAGCACTGCTCCGGTGCGCAGCGGTGTCGCGCGGTCCAGGAGCCGTGGAGCTTTGGACGGATGAGCTCCACAAATCGCGCTCCCTCTTCGAGAGCGAGCGCCGAGTCGCGCTGGTTTGTACTACACCCTCTTCCATGCGTCGTGGCGCGCAGGTCGGGCAGGAGCGATCTCGCACCCATCGAGGGCGAGGGCGGGCGCTCGCGCTCGCGTCGGTGGTGGGCCTGTTGGGCTGCGGAGGCAGCACAGCTCGCCCCGCCGACCCGAGCAAGCCGCCGCCCGTGCCCAACGCCTCGGCGAGAGCGACGATCCCCGGCCCACCCGGGCTCGAGTCGGTCCCGCTCGCGAGCTTCCAGAGCGAAGAGCCCATGGTCGCCTTCGCGAGGCGGCCCGATGGGGCGCTCTTCGTCTTCGCCCACGCAGACCGCCTCTGGGCGCGCGCCGTACGCGACGGGGCTGCCAAGCCCGACGAGGCGATCGATCTCGGGCCGGTGGGCACGCTCGGCGTCGACCCCACGCTCGTCGGTTTCCGCGACGGCTACGCGCTGCTGGTCGACGAACGCGACGAACAGAACCACCACCTGCGTGTGTACAAGCTCGGCCCGGACGGTGCGCCCCTCGCAGCGCCGCTGGCGCTGCCACCCATCGCCGAGCCCGTCGGCTGGGCCGGGCTGGTCTTGCTCGATCAAGGCGCGCTCGCGCTCTACAGCGTCGAGGCCGAGGGGCGCGCTTCGGTGTCGGCGACGCCGCTCGATCGTGGCCTCGGGCGCGCCTTGGGCCCAGCGGCGCGCCTCGTCGAGGGCGCGGGCGCATGGCACGCGACCGCAGCTGGCAGCGCGTTGTTCGTGGGAGCGGTGCGCGCAGCCGACCAGGGTGATCCACGCCACGGCCACGTGGAGGTCTTGCGCGTGGAGTCGACCGGCAAGGTGGCCGCCCGGCTCGCGCTCACCGAGCGCCCGACCGCCGAGATCGACCTCCAGCTCGCGGCGATCTCGGGTGGCGTCGTCGCTGCGTGGACCGACGCCTCCGGCGCCGACCCCGCGGTGAAGCTCGCCGTGGTCGACCGCGAGGGCAAGCTCGCGGTCGCGCCGCGCTACGCCGCCGCGCCGATCGGCGACCAGGCGCTGATCGGCCTCGCCGCCGACCCGACCGGGCGCGGCGCGCGCGCGACGCTCGCGTGGGAGAACATCGGCCAGGTGCACGAAGGCTCGCGGGTCGTGAGGCTCGCGACGGTCGGCGCCGACGGCGTCGTGTCGGCCACGCAGACCGTGCTCGCGGTGGAGTCGACGAGCTCGCCCGATCTCGTGGCCGACGGCGACGGCGTGGCCGCGCTCACGATCGCTCGCGTCGCGCCGACGGGCGGCTCCGAGGGAGGGCTGTGGCCGAGCTTCGTGCGCTTCGCGCCCGACCTCTCGATCCGCTCCTCGGAGCCGATCCGCTTCGTAGGCGGGCCGACACCCGAGGGCGTCGCCGACTCGGTGTGGGGGCTCAGCTGCGCCGGTGGTCGATGCGCCGCGCTCACGGCGCACCGAGAGACGTCGACGCTCATCCACGCCGTCGATCTGCCGGTGCGCAGCTCGGCGTGGAGCGCGCCCGCTTGGCGCACCGACGAGGAGCTGTCGCCCACGATCACCTCGATGCGCATCGTCACCGAAGCCGAGCGGCTCGCCGCGACGCGCGCGGTGCGCATGCCCGCGGAGAACAGCCGCTCCCTGGTCGCGTGGCTCAGCTACCACCTCGAGGGCACGACGCCCACGGAGACGCCGCCCCGCGGCGAGCCCCCCTACGCGGCGACGCTCGCGCTGCAGACCGTCGACGACGACGGCGCCGCCGGATCACCGATCGTCGTCTCGAAGCGCGCGCTCTCGTCGGGCGGCGTGGCGACCGCGGTGCTGCCCGGGCGCGAGCGCGGCGAGCTCGTGCTCGCGTGGGTGGCGAGCGACAAGGGTGCGCCGCAGGTCTTCGTCACGAAGCTCGACCCGGACGGCAAGAAGCTCGCGCAGAAGAAGGTCACGCTCGTCGAGCGCAAGTCCAAGAAGGGCTCCGGCGCAGGCGACGACGCGGCGAGCGCGGCCGTCTCGGGGGTCGCGATCGCACACGCGCCGCTCGCCGCCGACGCGCGGCGCCCCGACGCGCCCGTCGGCGAGGGCTTCGTGGTCGCGTGGGTCGACCGGCGCGACGGCAACGGCGAGCTCTATGCGGCGCGCGTCAACCGCGACCTCGAGAAGACGATCGTCGACAAACGCATCACCCTGGCGCCCGGCGACGCCGCCGATCCGAGCATCGCGGTCCGCGGCGGCGAGGCCTTCATCGCCTTCTCGGACGCACGCGACGGCAAGCCCAGCGACATCTACCTCGCGCACCTCGACGTCGCGACGCTGCGGGAGATCGACGACGACGGGCGCGTCTACTCCTCGCGCGGGACCTCACGCTCGCCGAGGCTCTTCGCCGTGGGTGGCTCGCTCCTGCTCGCGTGGATCGAGGAGCCGCCCGAGGGCGACAAGAGCCCAGCCGTGCTCAAGCTGGGCTTGGTCGACGATCTCGGCAGGCTGATCGGCGCTCCACGCACGCTGCTCGCGCCCGACGGCGCGAGCGTCACCTCCTTCGCGCTGAGCTGCCAGGCGAGCTCCCTCGAGAGCTGCCGCGGCGTGCTCAGCTACACCTCGGGCGCCGCGCCCTCGATCGGCGGCTTCACGCTCGGCGCAGACGCGAGCCCCAGCGCCGTGAGGCGCCTGGGCGCGCTCGTCTCCGCCCCCTTCGCCGACCCTTCACCGAGCTTCGCCGACCCGGCCGGCAGCTCGCTCTTCTTCATCGACGAGGCCGGCCCGGATCGAGGTCGCCTCCGGCGACTCGGCCTCGGCTGGTGAGCCCCACCGAGGCGCGCGTCGATCGCGCGCAGCTCTTCAGCGCTTCATCCTCGCGCGGATCTTCGAGTACACCGAGGCCTCACCGGGCAGCACCTTCGAGTAGCCGTAGCTCGCGGCGCGCTTGAGCTTGATCGCGCAGCGGATGTCGCCGTCGAAGCGCTCGACCGCCGCATCGAGCGCGGCCTCTTCGGCGCCCGGCCTGCTCGCGAGCGCGACCGCCTCGAGCGCTGCTCCGAGATCCCCGCAGCCCTCGGGCGTGGCGGGCAGCTCGAGCGGCTTCACCGCGCCGCAACAGCGCCCGCGCAGCGTCGCGACCACGGCGAGCTCGTAGAAACCGAGCTGCGACCACTCCTTCATGCTGTCGCTCACGTATCCACCAGCGGAGTCGACGATGGCCACGCGCAAGCGCGAGGCGATGTCTTTGGGCTGCGACGCCTCGCAGACGAAGCGCAGGCTCGGCGCCTTGCTCACGAAGGCGTCTTTGCTGAAGAGCGAGCGCAGGCATGCGTTCACGTCCTCCGGTGCAGCTGGCTCCGCCGCGCCCTCGGGAGCGGCTGCGGCCGCGCTCGCCGAGGCCGCAGCAGCGCTCGACGCGACCGCCGCGGGCTCGGCCTCGACGCTGGCCGACGCGGGCGCGGGCGGCTCGGGCGACGCCGTCTCGGAGGGCACCGCTGCGCCGAGCGCGGGCGGCTCGGCCACGGGCGCCGCGGGGAGCGGAGCCCTCGGGGAGAGCGCCACGAAGGCTCCGAGCCCCGCGCCCACGCCAGCGACCAAGGCCAAGAGCACCCAGAGCGCGCGCATCAGCTGCGACCTCGATCCATGGAACGCGCATGGTCTCCCGTGCTCGGCAGGAGCGCAACGGCCGCCCCGAGACCAGCCCCGAGCGAGCCCACGATCCTCGGCCTTCAGTCGGCGGTCGTGGCGCGCCGCTTCACCGAGCGCTTGCGCGCCGAAGCCTCGGCGGGCTCGGAGGCCTGGCTCGAGCTCTTGGCCGCGCGCTCCGCAGGCTTCGCGCGCTCGGGTGCGCTCGCCTGCGCCGGCTCGGGCGGCCGCTTGCTCTTCGTCTTCGCGCTCGGGCCGTCGAAGCTCAGGTGGTCGGCCCCGTAGCGCTCGAGGAACTCGTCGTAGCTGCCCACGAAGTCGCGCACGCCCTCTCGCGTCAGCTCCACGATGCGCGTCGCGAGCTGCTGCACGAACCAGCGATCGTGGGAGACGAAGATCAGCGTGCCTTCGTAGTCCGACAGCGCCTCGACGAGCGCCTCGATCGACTCGAGGTCGAGGTGGTTGGTGGGCTCGTCGAGCACCAGCACGTTGGGCTTCTCGATGGCGAGCTCGGCGAAGACGAGCCTCGCGGCCTCACCACCGGAGAGACGTCCGAGCTTCTTGTCGACCTCCTCCCTGCTGAAGAGCAGGCGCCCGAGCACGCCGCGCACGTAGTTCGTCGTCTGGTCCTGGCAGTGGCTCCACAGCCAGTCGTGCGCGCTCTGCTCCGGATGCGTGAGCAGGTCGCGGTGGTCCTGCGCGAAGTAGCCCACGCGCGCCTCGTGCCCCCACACGGCCTCGCCCGAGTCGGCCGCGAGCCTGCCCGTGGCGATCTTCAGCAGCGTCGACTTGCCGAGCCCGTTGGCGCCGATCACCGCGACGCGCTCGCTTCGGCGCACGGTGAGCGTCACGTCGCGCAGCACCTGCTTCTCGCCGAAGGCCTTCGAGAGGTGCTTCAGATCGAGCACGTCTTTGCCGCTGGGGCGCTCCATCTCGAAGCTGAACTTCGGATAGCGGCGCGAGGTGGGCTGCAGCCTCACGATCTCCACGCGCTCGAGCTGCTTGAGGCGGCTGTTGGCCTGGCGAGCCTTCGTGGCTTTGGCCTTGAACCGCTCGAGCGAGGCCTTCTTCTCCTCGATGGCGCGCTCGACGCGCGCGACCTCGGCCTCCTTGCGCTCGCGCGTCTCGACCTTGGCCTCGAGAAAATCGCTGTAGTTGCCGACGTAAGGCTGGATGGTGCCGTAGTCGACGTCGAGGATGTGCGTGGAGACCTCGTCGAGGAAGCGGTGGTCGTGGCTCACGATCACCGCACAGCCCTTGAAGGCGAGCAGGAAGCGCTCGAGCCAGCGGATCGAGACGATGTCGAGGTGGTTGGTGGGCTCGTCGAGGAAGAGCGCGTCGGGCCGGCCGACGAGCGCCTGCGCGAGCAGCACGCGGAGCTTGTAGCCGCCCGAGAGCCGGCCGAGAGGGAGCGTGAGCGCAGCCTCCTCGACGCCGAGGCCGACGAGGATCTGCGCCGCGCGCGACTCGAGCCCGTAGCCGCCCGTGGCGTGGAGGACCTCGTCGCAGTGACCGAGCCGGTCGGGGTCGGGGTCGTCCTGCTGCGACAGGCGCTCGAGCTCGTCGAGCGCGGCGAAGGCGGCCTCGTCGCCGCGCATCGCGACGCGCAGCACGCTCTCGGCGTCGTCGACGAAGCGGTCCTGCCTGAGCATGCCGATGCGCGCCGACTTCGGGATCGAGACCTCGCCCGCCGTCTCGTGCTCCTCGCCCATGAGGATGCGCAGGAAGGTCGACTTGCCGCTTCCGTTGGCCCCGACGACGCCATAGCGGCAGCCAGCGTTGAGCTGGAGGCTCACCTGCTCGAAGAGCGTGCGCCCTCCGAAGCTCTTCTCGAGTCCGCTGACGGTGATCATCCGAGGGGCGCTCTAGCACGAAGCGCGCAGGATCCGTGTGGACCTGCGCGCTCGAGCCTCGGATCGGCCGCCGCGGGGGGGGCGCCGCTCAGGCCGGCGGCTTGATCGAGCAGACCCCGCCGATGCAGATGTTCGTCGCGTCGCAGCAGTCGGCCGCCGTCTCGCAGCTCTCCTGCGGCTGCGAGCAACCGCCCGGAGGCGGCGGCGAGCAGACGAGGTCGCCGTTCGCGTCGGGCTGGCAGAAGCCGTTGCAGCACTCGTCGCCCGTCTCGCAGCTCAGGCCGTCGGACTTGCACGGGTCCTTCGCCCAGAAGCCGCGTGAGTTGCCGGCGAGCAGCTCCTGCGCCGGGAGGTAGAAGGCCGGGTGGCTCGCGTCGGCCGCGGGCGTGCCCGTGACGTCGACGGCCGCGACCCAGAGCTTCTTCGTCGTGATGTTCGTGAGGTGGTTCACCCCACGCGGATCACTGCAGAACGGCGGGATCTCCGCCACGTTGCCGTAGAGCCTGCGGCTCGTGAAGATCACCCAGGCATAACCGCCCGTCGCGACGGGGCCGACGGTGGCCTCGTAGTTGAGGTTCACGTCGTCGGCGTGGGTGTTGTCGATTCCGCCGACCTGCGCGCCGTCGCCCGTGCAGCTCAGGTTGATGGGCGCCTCGAGCTGGGGCAGGTAGCTCTGACCATTGGCATTGCGACCGTTGAGCTGGTTGAGCGCCACACGCTGCGCCGGATCGGTCGCCGACACCCAGGCGAGCTCGGCCTTCGCGCCCTTGCGCGTACGCAGATCCGCGACGTTCAGGCCGTCGATGCCCGCCTCGTATTGCGAGTGGTAGATGATCGAGTTCCCGTCCGGGAAGAACGCGGGCCAGCCCGGCCTGCGCTGGGCGGGCTCACCGGTGTAATCGACCACGACGACCGGGTTCGTGAAGCTGTTCGTCGCATTGTCGAAGTCCATCACGACGAGCTTCTGGCGAGGGTTGGCGATGAGACCGCTCACCATCGGCCCGAAGGCGACGCGCTGGTCGTTCGGCGAGAACGCCGGCGTGCCGAGCGCGCTCGCCGTGGCGGTGACGCCCGCGCCGAGCACCACGCTCGAGTCGGGCAGCCCGTAGAGCTGGCCGTTGGGCGCGAGCATCTTGGCGCCATTGCTCGTGATGGCCGGGAATTCGGCGGGGTTCGCGAGCAGGCTCTGGACGGCGCCATTGGGGCTGAGCTCGTAGAGCGAGCTGTCGGCGGTGAGCCCGCGCTGGACGACGAGACGCGAGCCGTCGGCCGAGACCGAGTGGCACACACGACACTCGGCGCTGGTGCCCGTCGCACCCGCGGTGAGCTGCGGCCCGGCGTCGCCAGCACGGATCGACAGGATCGCGCCGCCGAAGGTGCCGTCGCCGCCCACCGCCCCGGTGAAGTTCTTCGCCAGGTTGGTGCCGTAGGACGCGTAGTAGATGGTGCCCGAGAGGCGCGCGGGCGCGATCGTCCAGAGCTGCTCGATGGGGCCATAGGCCTGGCCATTGCGCGCGATCGTGAGGCGCACGCGCAGTCGGTCGGTGCCGCCTGTGGTATCGGTGGCGGCCTTCCAGACGTCCTGGGGGATCGGGTGGCGTTTGAAGGTGCCGCCCGTCTGCTGGAGGATCGCCGGGCGCGCGAAGGTGCCGGTCCATCGGAACGAGCCGGTCGTCGACTCGAGCTCGATGCGGATCGCGTCGGCGTCGCCGACGCTCCAGCGCCACATGAGGTTCGGGGCGAGCAGTCCGCGGGGCCACACGGTGCCGTCGTAGGGGTAGAGGAACTGGAGGTTCTGCGCCTGTCCGTCGCCCACCGGATTGGCGAGCGCGTCGACGAGCGCGGGATCGAGCACGCCAGGGCCGAGGCCCTCGCCGCCGACGCCGCCCACGCCTCCACCGGCGGTCAGATCCGCCACGCTGGTCGGGACCTGGCCGACCTGCAGGGGGTTGTTCGGGTCGTAGCCATTCTGCGAGCCGGTGAGCCGCACGAGGATCTCGCGCTCGAGCTTCTGTGCGCCGAGGCTCGCGGTGAGCTTCACGAGCCCGCCGGCCTTGCCGCTCGGGATGAACTCCGCGCTCGACGAGGGCCCGGTGCCGACGATGCCGACGTTGCCCTTGTCGACCGCCCAGCCTGCGTTGACCGGAGAGCCGTCGAGCGTCGCCGTGTAGCTCAGCGTCGGCGTCTGCGCGTTCATCGCGACGTCGAGGACCTGCTGCGCGACCGGCTGCACCTCGAAAGCCTGGGTGCTGCCGCCGCTGCCGACGAAGCCTGCACCTTCACCGTTCCCTCCCGAGGAGCTCTCGGTGCTCGTCGACGAGGCACCGCTGCCTCCTGTGCCGCTCGTGCTCGTGGTGGCCTCGTCGTCGCTGCACGCCGCGAAGGCGACGGAGAGCGGGAGCGAGGCGGCGAGCAGATAGGTGAAGCGCGGAGCGATGCGTGCAGCCATGCGGGAATCGTACGGGTTGGGTGTGGTGCGCTCAAGGCTCGCGGCGCGCCTGCATCGACATCGAAGGCTGCGCGTGTGCGTAGGTGCGTGCGCGGCGTTCATGCTCGAGGTGGGCGGATGCTCTACACTGCCCGCCACGTGCATCTCTCGGATCTGCCTCCCAAGCGCGGCAAGGCGCCGCGCATCGAGCTGCGGCGCTTCCTGGGCACGGCGCGCCACGCCGAGCAGCTCGCGCACCTGCGCGTCGCGCACCTGACCGATCAGCACTTCGGTCGGGTGACGCCGCACGCGGTGCAAGAGGCCGCCGTCGAGCTCACCAACGCCGAGCGCCCCGATCTCGTGGTGCTCACGGGCGACTTCGTCGCGCACTCGCAGCGCTACCTCGACCAGCTCGTGGAGACGCTCTCGAAACTCGATGCACCATCGATCGCCGTGCTCGGCAACCACGATCACTGGTCCGGCGCCGACGAGGTCGCGCGCGCGCTCGATCGCGCGGGTGTGCTCCTCCTGCGCAACCAGCACACCTCGATCACGCTCGGGCACCAGCGCATGCAGGTCGTCGGGCTCGACGACTCCTACACGGGACACGCCGACGTCGAGCGTGCCACCAAGGGCCTCGATCCGCGCTTGCCCACGATCGGCCTCTCGCACGTGGCCGAGGAGGCCGACGCGCTGTGGAGCCGCGGCGTGCCGCTCGTGCTGAGCGGCCACACCCACGCGGGGCAGATCACCCTCGCGCGCCTCAACGAGATCGCGCTCGGCAAGCTGGTCGGTCACAAGTACGTGCACGGCCTCTACGGCGCGCGTCGACCGAAGGAGCTCGATCCGAAGGGCGCGGTCTACGTGAGCGCGGGCATCGGCGCCTCCGTCATGCCGCTCCGGGTCGGCGAGCGAGGGCGCCGCGAGGTCGCGGTGTTCGAGCTCGGCTGTGAGGCCCCCGAGCTCGACGAGCACCACGCCGAGCAGCCGGCGCTGCCCGGTCGCACGCCGAGCGAGAAGCTCAAGGAGAAGCGCCGCCGCCAGAACGAAGCGAAGATGTGGCGCCGCGAGCAGGAGGCAGCGAAGCAGTACGTCGGGGGCGTGCGCGGGCCGAGCGTGCCGATCGTGCCCGGCGAGGATCTCGGCGAAGGCTGAGGCGGAGGCCGACGGCGCCGAGGGGGTCGGCCTGCGATGAGCGCTCTCAGACGTATTCACCTGGCCTACGACGGCAGCCTGCACGGCGACTGGACGGCGCGCTACGCGCTCTCGCTCGCCGGGTCGCTCCGAGAGCCACGCCTCAGGGTCGTGCACGTCGCCGAGCTCGGCGCGGAGCTCGCCGACCTCGCGGGCCGGCTCGCGTGGCTGGAGCGCCAGGGGCGCGACGCGGGCGTCGTCATCGAGGTCGAGCGCGTGAAGGGGCCCGACGTGTACTTCGCGCTCGATCGCGCCGTCCCGGCGCGCCCCGACACGCTGCTCGTGTGCGGCACCCGCGCGCGCGACCGAGGTCGCGGCCTGCTGCTGGGCACCCCGACCGAGCGCCTCTTGCGCGCGGGCGGGCGCAACGTGCTCGCGCTGCGGGTGCTCGACCCAGGCAGCCTCGGCGCGCCCGAGCGGGTGCTCGTGCCGCTCTCCGACAACCCGCGCGCAGCGCGAAGGATCCTGCCCTTGCTCGAGCTCCTCGCCCCACGCACGCACGAGCTCTCGCTGTATCGCGCGGTCGCGGTGAGCGAGCTCGCGTTCCGACACCTCAGCGCGCACGCCTCCCACGAGCTCGTCGAAGAAGCGCTCGCGCGGCTCGACGCCGAGAGGGCCCTGCTCGACGAGCACCTGGAGCTCGGCCCACGACGCATCGACGCGCGCGTAGAGGTCTGTGACGACTGGCCGAGGTCCGTGCTGCTCACCGCCTCGAGGATGCGCGCGCGGCTCATCCTGCTCGGCGCGACCGAGCGCAGCCTGCCGAAGCGCTTCTTCCTCGGTAATCCCACCGAGCAGGTGTTGCGCGGAGCGAGCACCGACGTCGGCATCTTCCGCGCGGCGCGCGAGCCATGAACCTGCGCATCCACCAGCTCCACGCGAGCAGGGTGCACGAGGCGCTGCACACGAGGCCCGAGGGGCTACGCGCCGACGAGGTGGCGGAGCGCCTTCGTCAGATCGGGCCCAACGAGCTGGAGCGCCCGGCGCGCTTCGTCGCGCTGCGGAGCCTCGCGAGGCAGCTCCTCAATTTCTTCACGCTGCTGCTCTTCGCCGCCGCGCTGCTCTGTTTCGTCGCGCACCGCTCGAGCCCTGGTGAGAGCATGGATGTGCTCGGCTACGCCCTCGTCGCGGTGGCGCTGCTCAACGCGCTCGTCGGCTTCGTGCAGGAGCACCGCGCCGAGCGCGCCATGGCGGCGCTCCGGGGTTACCTGCCTCACAGCGCCGTCGTTCGTCGCGAGGGCCGGGAGCTCACCGTGCCGCTCGAGACGCTCGTACCGGGCGACGTGCTCTTGCTGAGCGAAGGCGAGCGCATCCCGGCCGACGCGCGGCTCGTCGAGGCGAGCGATCTGGTCGTGAACGACGCTGCGCTGACGGGTGAGTCGCGCCCCTCGAGGCTCTCGGCGGCGCCCTCGAGCGCGCGCCTCCACGAGGCGGAGAACCTCGTCTTCGGAGGCGCGACCGTGCTCGAGGGCTCCGGGGTCGCGGTCGTCTTCGCGACGGGCGCGCGCAGCGAGTTCGGTCGCGTCGCCTCGCTCACCACGCAGGTGAAGCGCGCGCTGTCGCCGCTCGAGCGCGAGGTGAACCACATGGTCCGCGTGCTGACGACGATCGCCGTCGTGCTGGGCCTGGGCTTCTTCCTCTACGGGGTCGCCATCGGTCGGGACCTGCTCACCAACCTCGTCTTCATGATGGGCATCATCGTGGCCAACGTGCCCGAGGGCCTGTTGCCCACGCTCACGCTCTCGCTCGGCGTCGCGAGCGTGCGCATGGCGAAGCGCAAGGTGCTCGTGCGCAGCCTCGCGGCGGTGGAGTCGATCGGCGCGGTGCAGGTGATCTGCACCGACAAGACCGGCACGCTCACCGAGAACGAGCTCAGGGCCACGTGCGTGCTCGACCCGTGGACGGGCGAAGCGCTCGGTGCGGAGGCCGAGTCCCGCGCCCTGCGCACGGCGCTCGACGCCTCCGACCTGCGTGAGCTCGACGGCCGTCTGCACGGCGATCCGCTCGACGTGGCCCTCGCGACGCTCGCGCGCGAGCGCGGCCTCCCGAGGAGCACCACACCGCCGCTGCGCAGGCTCGCCTTCGATCCTGCGCTGAGGCGCGCGGCCGCGGTCGTCGAGGCCCCAGGCGGCAGCCGCTCGCTCGCGTGGAAGGGCGCGTGGGAGGCGCTGCGCGTGCACCTCGCCGCGAGCGGCGCGGGCGACGCGCAGCTCGAGCCCGTCGACCGAGCCGTGCGTAGGCTCGCACTGCGAGGCGAGCGGGTCATCGCGATCGCCTCGCGCGAGCTGCCCGAGAGCCTCGAGCGCTCGGCCCCTGCCCCCGAGCTCGAGGCGGGCCTCGAGCTCATCGCGCTCGTCTGCTTCTCGGACCCGCTCCGGCCCGAGGTGCCCGACGCCGTCTCGCGCTGTCACCGAGCGGGCATCGACGTCGTGCTCATCACCGGCGATCACCCCGACACGGCGCGCGCCGTCGCCACCTCGAGTCACATCCTCGCGTCCGACGACGAGCGCGCGGAGGAGCGCGTCGTGACCGGCGCGATGCTCGACGCGATGAGCGAGGCCACTCTCGCCGACAGGCTCCGGGAGGGCGTGCGCGTCTTCGCGCGCACCACGCCCGAGCAGAAGATGAAGATCGTGCTCGCGCTGCAGCGCATGGGTCGCGTCGTCGCCATGACCGGCGACGGCGTGAACGACGCGCCCGCGCTCAAGGCTGCCGACGTGGGCATCGCGATGGGCAGGAGCGGCACCGAGGTCGCGCGTGAGGCCGCGCAGATCGTGCTACTCGACGACAACTTCGCGTCGATCGTCGCCGGCGTCGAAGAGGGCCGCACCGTCTACGCGAACATCCGCAAGTTCACCAACTACGTGCTCGTGTCGAACGGCCCCGAGATCCTCCCGTACCTGCTCTACATCGTGCTGCCGGTGCCGCTCGCGCTCAACGTGCTGCAGATCCTCGCCATCGATCTGGGTACCGACATCGTGCCCTCGATGGCGCTCGGCCTCGAGAAGCCCGACCCGGAGGTGATGAACCGCCCACCACGCGGCAGGCACGATGGCCTGCTCACGCGCGAGCTCGTCCTTCACAGCTACCTCTTCCTCGGGCTGCTGCAGGCGGCGTTCAGCCTGTCGCTGTTCTTCATCGTGCTCCACCGAGGAGGTTGGTCCTACGGCGACCCGGTGCCCGCGCCCGGCGATCCGCTGGTCCGCTCGGCCTCGGGGCTCGCGCTCGTGTCGATCTTCCTCATGCAGATCGGCAACCTCGTCGGGCGTCGTTCGATCCGCGGCAGCGGCATCGACCGCGAGCTCTGGCGGAGCCCGCTCCTCTTCGCGGGCGTCGGCGTCCAGGTGCTCTTCTCCTGGGCTGCGCTCTACTTCGAGCCGCTCGCGCGCGTGCTCGGCACCGCGCCGGTCGACCCGGAGCTCTATGCGCTGGCCTGGCTCGGTGCGCCTCTCGTGTACCTGGTCGACTTCGCGCGCAAGAAGCTGCGCGCGCCCAGCGAGCAGAGGCACGCGTCGGCCTGAAGCGCGCGGCCGAGCCGCACGGGGCCGGCGCGGCGGGCGCGCTCCTGCGCGCCGAGCCGCTCAGCCGGTGCGCTCGATGGCCTTCTTCAGCGCCTTCGGGTCGGCGCCCCAGCCGAGCAGCATCGCCTGCGCCTGCACGAGGCCGACCTCGGCGGCGCTCGGCATCATCGGCACGATGCGCCTCGCCTTCTCGAGCGACAGCGCGCCCGAGAGCGCCGCCCAGTAGGCGAGCGTGCGCCGGAGATCGTCGCCTGGGTCGAGCGCACCGAGCTCGCGCGCAGCGACGAAGAGCGCCTGGATCTCGGCGAGGAACGCGAAGAGGATCGGGGCCGTCTTCTGCGCCTCGTCGTCGGCGATGAGCGGGCGAGGATCGCCGAGCAGGAGGGCGAGCAGGAACCAGGCCTCGGGCTCCGAGCTCGGCAGAGCGAGGTAGAAGCGCGCGCCGTGCACGAGGCGCGTCAGCGCGAGCTCCGCCTCGCTGGCGCGGGTGCGCTGCGCGTCGAGCTGGGCGCGCGCCTCGCGGTAGCGCTCGTGCAGGCGCGCGACCGCGCGCCGCTGCAGCGCCGCGAGCAGGCCGTCTTTGGAGCCGAAGTAGCGGTAGAGCGCGGCGGGCACGTAGCCGCTCGCTTCGGCGACGCTCTGCAGCGTGAGGCCCTCGATGCCTCGCTCGGTGAGCAGCGCCATCGCACGATCGAGGATCTGCTCGGTGCGCGCGTCACGCTTCTGCGCGACGCGGCTCGAGGGCTGGCGCGCGGCGAGCTCGCTCACGACACCGCGACCGAACGCTCGGAAGCCGGGCGCGGCATCGGCGCACTCTCCACGGCCTCGGTGGATGCAGCCTCACGCGAGACGCGCTGGCGCTTGCCGACGAGCTCGTAGTCCTCGGCGTATTCGGGGCGGACCTCGCCCGTGGCCTCGTCGACCAGCCAGCGCGGCGCGACGTGGCGCGGCACACGCACGCGCTCGGGCGGCTGGTAGGTGCCGAACAGCACGTCGAAGAGCGGCGAGGTCACGCCGTGGTTGTCGCGCGGCGTCTTGTGGTGGTGCAAGAGGTGGTGCCGGCGCAGCCAGCGGCTGTACGGACCGGTGGGCGCGTGCGTGTGGATGCGCCGGTGCAAGAACTCGTAGGTGCCGTACATCGTCGTGAGGCCCGTGCCGAAGGCGAAGGCGCGGCGCACACCGAGGAAGGGCGCGGTGAGCAGCGTGACCGTGGGCACCGCGACCGCGGCGGCGAGCAGCTTGCGCGAGGTGGGCGCGAAGTACGACGGGTCGGTGTGGTGGGCGAGGTGCTCGGCGTTGAACTCCGCGGCGACGCCGGCCGGAGAGATCATGCCCGCGAGGCTCTTCGCCCGCTGACGCTTGGGCCCGTGGCCGACGAAGCGGTGGATCGAATACTCCGCGGCGGACCAAGCAGCTGCACCGAGCGTGAACCAGACGGGGAACATGGGAGCCTCCGTGGATGAATCGTGATGACGATTCACACAATGAAGAATCAACACGAACCCGTCAAGGGAGAATCGTGAAGTGAGTTCACCTTTCTTGGAGTCGAGGGAACGGGGCGCCCATGCGGGCCTGGTAGAGCACCCGCGCCACGAACAGCGGGTTGCCGAGCAGGTAGCGCCGCGCGAGGCGGCGCGGCTCCTGCGCCATGCGGAAGGTCCACTCGAGGCCCAGGCTGCGCAGCCATCGAGGTGCCCGAGGGATGCGATCGGCGTAGAAGTCGAACAGACCGCCGACAGTGAGCACGGTGACGTTCGGCACCCGAGCGAGGTGCTGCCAGGCCCAGAGCTCCTGTCGAGGGCTGCCCATGCCCACGAGCACGATGGCGCCGCGCAGGCTGCGCAGCCGATCCGCCAAGCCCTCCGCCTTCTTCGCGTCGAGGAAGCCGTCGGAGATGATGGGCACCGAGAGGCCAGGGAAGCGCGCGCCGAGCAGCTCCGCGGCACGCGCAGCGACACCGGGAGCCGCTCCGATGAACACGAGCGACCTCTGCTCGCGGGCGGCCCGCGCGCAGATCTGCGGGAGCATGTCGGTCCCGTTGACGTTGTGCGGGATGGGCGTGCCCAGGATGTCGCCCGCGAGGCGGATCCCCGAGCCATCCGGCCAGACCTGGTCGGCCCGCGCGAAGGCCTCGCGGAGAGCGCCGTCTTCGGCGGCGAGGTTCAAGGCGTGGGCGTGGGCGAAGTGGCACATGCGCGCGCGATCGCTCGGCGGCGTCGCGAAGAGCCGCTCCAGCGCCTCCGCTTCGCTGACGCGGTCGAGCAACGCAGAGACCACGTAGGCGGGTTGGAGCGGCGCGCTCGGACGCGAGTGCGGGGTCTTGGCGGTGGTGTCGTGGGTGAGTCTCATCACGCTTCTCCTGCGGCGATGCACGAGGCCAGCAGCGCCTCGGCGGATCCATCCCAGCTGCGCGCGGCAGCCCACGCCGGGCCTTCTTCGGCGACGCGCGCGCGGAGCGCGAGGTCGAAGGCGGCGCGCTCGAGGGCGCTCTTCATGGAGTCGACGTCGTGCGGGTGACACAGCGCTCCGAGCGGCCCGACGACCTCGGGCAAGGCACCGGTCGACGACGCTACGACGGGGATGCCCATCGAAAGCGCCTCGAGCGCCGGCAAGCCGAAGCCCTCGAAGAGCCCGACCATGGTGACGAGCTCGCTCGCGGCCATGAGCGGGGGGATCGCCTCGGAGGGAACGAAGCCGAGGAACTTCACCCTCGCCTCGACGCCGTGTCGCTCCGCGGCGCGGAGGATCGCGTCGCGAGCGCCCCAGTCCTTGCCGGCGAGCACGAGGTGATGTCCGGCCAGGCGCTCGCTGCGAGCGAAGGCCTCGACGAGCCTGACGTGGTTCTTTCCGGGCGCCTCGAGCCGCGAGACGTAGAGCACGTAGCGTTCGGGCAGCACGAGATCGAGCTCGGCCAGCGAGGCGCGTGCAGCGTCGATCGACATCGCGCGGAAGCGCTCGACGTCGACGCCGTTGGTGACGACGTCGATGGCCGAGGGCTCACGGTGGATCGCGTCCGCGAGGTCGTTGCGGGTCGCTTCGCTGACCGCGACGAGCTTGGGCGCACGCGCGAGCGCGGGGAGCAGGACGTGCTCGAAGTAGGCCATGCGGAAGGGGTCGTACTTGTCGTGGACGTGTCGCTGAGCGAGGTCGTGCACGACACCCACGGTCGGGATGCGGGCGTAGAACGGCATGCGACGGTTCGCGGCCGGGAGGAGCAGGACGTCGCTGCCTTCACGCTTGGCGCGCTCGGGCAGCATGGCGAGGTGGTAGGCGGCGCTCGCTCCTGGAGCGTCGACGACGTCGGGCAGGGTGCTCGTCTCCACCTCTCCGAGCACGTCGGCGTAGGCCTCGAGGTCGGCGCCGGTGCCGTAGACCCTGGTGACACCGCCGCGCGCCGCGAGCGCACGCGCGATGCGCGGCACCATCTCGCGGACGTAGGTTCCGATGCCGCTCTCACCGCGATCGGTGCCGGCGATGCTGATGGCGAGCTTCATGACCGAACCTCTCCTTCTCGAACCGCGCGCACGGCGCGCGCTGGTGCACCGACGGCGACGTGCCGCGGTGGGATCTCGCCTCGCACGACCGAGGCTGTGCCGATGAGCGAGCCCTCCCCGACCTTCGCCCCCGCGAGCACCGTGGCTCCGTTGGCGATGACCGCGTGGTCACCGACGACGGTGCCCTCGCCTCGCTGGATCGTGACGTTGTGCATGAGCGTGCAGCGCTCGCCGACACAGGCGCCGTCGCCCACCACGATGCCGAAGGGGTGCGGCAAGCGGAGGCCGGGTCCGATGTCGTCGGTCCAGACGTCGATGTGATAGACGGCGCGGAGGATCGCGCCGAGCCCGAGGGAGCTGCCGACCGCAGCGCGCAGCGCGGCCGAGCCACGCAGGAGCGCGAGCGGCGCGACGGAGGCGTCGGCGGCGATGGTGCGCCACGAGGCGGGCGCGCCCCGACGCGCAGCGAGCTCAGCGATGCGCGCGAGGTCGGCGCGCAGCCTGCCGAGCTGTACGGCGGCGCCTCCGAGACGCGCGGCGAGGGACTGGGAGCTTGCTCGAGGCGACATGCCCAGAGCGACTGCGAGCCGCGTGCCACCAGGAGCGAGCCTCCGACACGATCACGCGGAGACAGGTTCGCGCCACGCGGAGCCTTGCTGGGGGCTGGCCGAACGCGACCCGGACGTGCCAGCATGAGGGCGGGGGACACGCCGACGCGTCCAGATGCTGCGCTCGCTCACACCTTCGAACCCATCCATCACGTTCCGTTCTGGGACGGGCGACACGAGCTCGATGTTCCCGCCGGGGAGCCACCCGAAGATCGCCGTCGTCGACGACGAAGCCATCCACCGGCGCGTGCTCCGGGCGATGCTGGGCGACGAGGGCTTCGACGTCGTCGAGTTCGAGCGCGGAAGTGAGCTGCTGCGCAGCCCCCTCGCCGAGGTCGCCGTGGTCTACCTCGACCTGGGCCTGGAGGACATGCCAGGCCTGGAGGTCATCCAGCATCTCCACGCGAAGCACCCGGACGTGTCCGTCGTGGTCGTGAGCGCACACCAGGAGATCGACAGCGCGGTCGAGGCGATGCGCGCTGGCGCCTACGACTACCTGACGAAGCCCTTCGGCCCAGAGCGCGTGCTGCTCGCGGCGCGCCGAGGCTGCGAGCGGTGGGCCCTCACCACGAGGGTGCGCATCCTCGAGACCGTGCTCGACGAGCGCGGCCGAGCCCCTGCGATCGTCGGGCGGAGCTCGGCGATGAAGGCGATGCTCCAGCAAGTCGAGCGCGTCGTCGACAGCGAAGCGACGGTTTGTCTGCTCGGCGAGAGCGGCACGGGCAAGGAGCTCGTGGCGCAGACGATCCACGCGCGCAGCCCTCGGGCACAGGGGCCCTTCGTCGCGCTCAACTGCGCGTCGATCCCGGTCACGCTCCAGGAATCGGAGCTCTTCGGGCACGAGCGCGGTGCGTTCACCGGCGCGGTCCAGTCGCACAAGGGCCGCTTCGAGCAAGCCAAGGGGGGCGTGCTCTTCCTGGACGAGGTCGGCGAGATGTCGCTGGCGACGCAAGCCTCGCTGCTCCGCACGCTCCAGGAGAAGACCGTGCGGCGCGTCGGCGGGAGCACGGACATCCCCGTCGATACGAGGATCGTCTGCGCGACGCACCGCGATCTGCGCAAGGAGGTCGAGGCGGGCAGGTTCCGCGAGGATCTGTACTTCCGGCTCGTGGTGTACCCGATCGCGCTGCCGCCCCTGCGGTCCCGGCGCGCCGACATCCCACTCTTGGTGGGTCACTTCCTTCGGAAGCTCGCGGCAGACGTGGGCCGGCCGGTCCAGCGCATCGAGCCCGACGCGCTCGAAGCGCTCGCGCGCTACTCCTGGCCAGGCAACGTGCGAGAGCTGCAGAACGCCGTGCACCGCGCGATGCTCTCCTGCGCGGGCACGGAGATCGAGCTCGGCGACTTGCCCCCCGAGGTGGCAGGCGTGGGGCTCCACAGCCTACCGCCGCCCCCGCCGTCGAGTCACCCGCAGCCCGTGCAGCCCGCACCGCCCTCGCCTCTGTTGGCGGAAGCTGAGGTCATCAAGCTGGTCGATCTCGAGCGGCGCGCCATCGATCACGCGCTACGCGCGACGAAGGGCAACGTGGGTCAGGCGGCGAAGCTGCTCGGGCTGGGGCGCACGACGCTGTATCGGAAGCTCGCCGGCATGGACCTCCACGTGGAGCTCGATCGCGAGGAGTGAGGACGTGACCAGAAATGCCAAACAGCGCTTGGGGCTGGGGCCCCGAGCGCGGCGCGCGGCAGCCGACAACAGAGAATTCTTCGCCGAATTCTCCGCATTTCTCGATTTCTGACGAATAACAAGTCGAAAAGCCGAACCCCTGGGTTCGGCTCTTCTGGTCAGCTATTGAGCGAGGCGCAGCGCCACGCGCCTCAACCGATGCGAGGACGACGAGACGCACGCGACAAGACCTCGGCGAGCAGCTGTGGCTCGTAAGGCTTGAACAGCACGCCGTCGGCCCCGGCGGCGATGCACGCGTCGCGATCGGCCTCGCTCGCGCTCGCCGTCACCGCGACGATCATCGGGCGGAAGAGGTGCGACTGACGGATCGCCTGGATCGCCGCGATGCCGTCGAGCTCTTGGAGGTGGAGGTCCATCAGGACGAGGTCGAAGTCGCCGGCCTCTACAGCCTCGATGGCCGCGCGCCCGCTCGCGACGACGACGGGCGAGATGCCTCGCTTCTCCAGCATCAAGCCGAGGATGCGTTGGTTGAGCAGCTCGTCTTCGACGACCAGCACCGACAGAGCAGAGACGGCCATGAAGGGGCGAGCAGGCGTGGCTGTGTGCTCGGCCTCCACGAACAGCTTGCTCAGGTGGATGAAGCGGAGCGGTCGCGGCAACAGGACGATGTCCGGGTCCGCGACGGCGAAACCGCGTGGCACGCTCAGGAAGAGACCTGGCAGCTCCGCGAGCCCTTCGACCAACCGACGGGCGGACTCGTCACTCCGGTACGTCCCCACGATGCAGGCGTCGAGAATGCGGCGCTCGGACTCCGCGAGCACCTCCGCGACCGAGCCCAGGCGAGACACCTCGGCCCCGAGCCTCGTCAGGCGCAAGGCCGTGGACCGGGCGTGCGTGGGCGACTCGTCGTAGACGGCGATGTTTCGACCGTGGAGCGGGAGGCTGGTCGCCTGGAGCGTCTCGTGAGACGAGGGAGCGGTGCTCGACGAGGCGGAGCGCGGAAGAAGCAGCGAGATGCAGGCTCCTCCTCCGTCGAGAGGCCGGACGCTCAGCTCGGCGCCCAACAACGCGCCGGCCTTGTGCGCGAGCACCATACCGAGGCCGCCGAGGCGGAGGTGACGCAGCACCTGCCTCGAGTCGGTAGCTCCTCCGACGAGCAGCTCGACGAGGCTCGACGCGCGTGCGTTCGTGGTCGTCTCCTCCACGACGAAGCGAGCTCGACCTTCGTGGAGGCCGACGAGCAGGCTGACTCTCCCTGCATCGGTGTGGGCGACGGCCTCGCGGAGCAGATTGGACAGCACTTGTCGCAGACGCGTCGGGTCGACGTGGAGAATCTCGGGCACGTCGCGCTCGACGAGCCCTGCGAGATCGAGCCCCTTACGCGAAGCCGCCTCGGCCACGAGCTCGAGCGCGTCGTCGACCGCGCGGTGGGTGGAGACGACTCCCTGTCGTGCAGCTGCTTCCCCGGTGTCGAGCTCGGTGAAGTCCACCGCGTCCTCGACGAGCTGCGAGAGCTGCCGCGCCGCCGAGCGCAGCACCGCGGAGAGCTCGAGTTGGTCGGGATCGAGCCCAGTGCCCAGCAGCAAACCGATGGCGCCGGTGAGCGAAGCGAGCGGCGTGCGCAGCCCTCGGCCGAGCCCCCCGAGCACGGCGAGCGCGGTCGCGTGGCTCTCGTCGACCGCGCGCTTGGATCGGTCGATCTCCACCTGCATCTCGCGGAGTCGCTCGTTCGCCTTCTCGAGGCGGGCGATGGTCTCCTTCTTTCGGTCGAACAGCGCGAGCAGGTCGTGCGAAGGATCGTGGGGAGAGAAGTCGTCCGGCGTGAGGCCGAGACGGCTGAGATCCTCGTCGGAGGTGATCCACGGGCTCGCCAGGAGCAAGAAGCCCTTCGAGCTCGGCAACTGCACGAGGGTGGCGCGCAGCACGGCTCGAAGCGAGTGGCACTCCAGCGTGAGGGGCCTGTGCTCGAGGCCGAGCAGGGCACCGAGCTCGAGCTCGACCTGCGGGTGGACGACCCTGAAGACGTCGCCGAACGGCGTGGGCAGCACGAACCTCGCGCCCAACATGCGCCGGAGCGAGCGCCCCACCCTCACGATTCGCAGGCCATCGTCGACGAGCAGGAAGAAGGGGGAGCTCGCTTCGATCAAGGCGAGCTGTTCCGGGGCGGTGTGGGCGCTGGATGCGTCGCTCATCGTGGGATCGACCCCGGGTGCGCAGCACCAATGGTGCGCCGCGAGTCGAAGCTCAGGATCGCACGTCGTGAGACCCCGAGCGAGTCTTCACCGCTGCGAGCGCGAGCCGCGTCGTCGCGCGCCGCTGCTGCAAGGCCGCGACGATCGCGCGGGTGTCCCGGCGCTCGGCGCGCCTGGGGCGGAGGCCCAACACCAGCGGGTCGTCGACGGCGAGGTGCTCGCCCGTCTCGATATCGGCCACGCCGGTCGGCTCGACGACCGAAGCCGAGAGCTGCACACCCTCGCCCACGATGACGTCTGGTTGCACGATCACCCCATGCAGGGTCGCACCTCGCTCGACGACGCTGCGCTCGAGCAAGACGACACCCGGACCCACACGCGCGCCGGCCCGGATCACCGCGTCGGCCCCGACGTAGACGGGCGCGGTGAGACGGGCGCCGCGCTCGACCTTCGCCCCACGCGCTAGCCAGATGCCAGGTCGGCTCTCGGCCGCGTGGATCTGCACACCGACCTCGCCGACGGCGGCGTCGGGCTCGAGCCCACCGGAGAGCACCAGAGCGGCGAGCTCGAGCGCGTCGAGCGCCGTCGGGAGGGAGACGCCCCACCCAGGGGCTTGGGCCTCGTCGACCGCCGGCGCGTCGGGCAGGAGCACGGTGATGTGCCCTGGTGGGAGCATCGCGAGCTCGTGAGGGCGCCGCAGCTCGAAGCGCGTCGAGCGGTGGAGTCGAGGCAAGAGGCGCAAGACGTCGACGCCGCCGAGCACGTGGGACGGCACGAGCAGCAGCGGCCCGCGCTGCCCTAGGCCAGCACGCCGGGCGAGCTCCTCGGGGCTGCGCGGCGTGCGCGTGACGACGCGCTGCACACCGGCCGTGAGCGCGAGGTCGGCGTCGAGAGCGCGCACGATGGTGGCGTGCTCGGCGCTCGGCGAGAGCTCGACGGCGACGCGCTCGGCGCCGATCTCGCGCAGCCACTGCAGCTGCCTCACGAGGAGCGGGCGGCCAGCGACGTCGTAGGCGCCAGCATAGGGTGCGTCGGGGCTTCGGTAGATGATGGCGTCCATGACTGGTTCCTCCCAAGCTCGTCGCGCGGGTCGCGCGCGCGTGTCAGTAAGCGCCCTTGCCGCCGAGCACCGCGGGGATCGTCTTGAGCGCGATCTTCAGCTCGTCCTTCGGCGTGGTCGTGTCGATGTAGGTGAGGTCGAGCTCGACCTGCTGCTCGAAGCTCAGATCGCTGCGTCCACCGACCTGCCAGAGGCAGGTGAGTCCCTGCGGGACCTCGAGGCGGCGGAGCGCGCGCGCGTCGTACAGCGCGACCTCACGCCACACGGCCGGGCGCGGTCCGATCAGCGTCATGTCGCCGCGGAGCACGTTCCAGAGCTGCGGCAGCTCGTCGATGCTGAGCTTGCGCATCACGCGGCCGACGCGCGTGACGCGCGGGTCGACGCGAAGCTTGAAGCGCACACCGTCGGTCGAGGCTTTCTGCGCGGCGGCGAGCGCGGTCTTCATCGCGTCGGCGTCGGCGATCATCGTGCGCAGCTTCCACATGCGAAAGCGCTTGCCGCCCGCGCCGATGCGCTCCTGCGCGAAGAAGACAGGTCCCCGGTCGTCGATCTGCTGGGCGATCGCGACGATCAGGAAGATCGGCGCGAGCAGGACGAGCGCAGACCCGGCGACCAGCACGTCGATCGCGCGGCGGACGCGCGGCGAGAAGTCGCGTGCGCGGAGCCGGAGCCAGAGCGAAGCACGCCTGAGCCACGCGGCGACGTGGGAGCGACGCTCGGGCACGACGAGGCGCGGCGCGCCGAGAGAGGGCCGGAGGCTCTTGCGGGGGATGACGCTGGTGCTCATGTCGACCTCACTTCCGTGCTGGGTGACGTTGCGAACTCGGTGCCACCGCGTCTGCCGCGGAATCCGCTGTAGTGCTCGTGCGGAGCTCGGCTCGGTGCGTCCGAGGCGTACCGGATCGGGACGCTGGATCAGGTGGTTTCGGGTGAGGGCATCGCGCGTACCGTGAACGAGGCCACGTCGCCGACGCGGTCGGGCATCGAGCCCAGAGCGGCGTCGGCCCCGATGAGCACGGCTGCTACCGCGGGGTGCGCGAGCCCACCGAAGCGAGCGCGCAGCTCGAGCGCGGAGGACGCGCCCGAGGTGGCGACGATCACCACCTGCGAGGCGTGCCGGACGACGCGCCGGTTTCGTGGCGCGCTCGGGTCTTCGACGATGCAAGGCTCGCCGAGCGCGAGGCTCGAGGCCTGTACCTCCGCGGCGATCCGTCGGGTGCAGTCGAGCGAGGCCGCGTCGGCTGGCAACCACACGACGTCGGGGTCCTCGCCGAGAACGTCGACCAGGTCGAAGGCGAGGGTCTCGAGCGCGGCCTCGTCGCTCTTCGGCCAAGGCGACACGGCCACGACCGGCGCGCCGCTCCAGAACGCGAGCTCTCGACTCGAGGAGATGCGCCCACGTGCGAGCTCGCGCCCGATGGCCCAGACGACGCCGAGCAAGAGGGCGACGAGCGGCGTCGCGAGCACGACGAGCTTGCGCGAGCTCGAGGTCGGAAGATCGGGCGCGCGCGGCGCGGTGAGCACACGGAAGCCGGGGGCCGGCGAGCGCGCGACGTCTCGCGCCACGCTGGCGAGCGCCTGGAGCTCCGTCAAATGCCGCTCGGCGACCTTGACCCGCCCTTGGAGCCTCGCGACCTCGCCCTCGACCCGCGTGAGCTTGGTGACCTGCTCGTCGGCGTTCTTCGCGAGCTGCTCGTAAGAGCCTTCACGCGTTCCCGCCTGCAGCTCACCCGCCTTGGCCTCGGCGAGGTTCAGCTGGATGGCCTCCCACTGAGGGTTGCGACCCACGGTGCGCTCGGAGCGCGCGATGAAGTCTTTCGAGCCCGCGCGCTTCGCGAGCGACTCGATCTCCGCCGAGAGCGAAGCCACCTTCGGGTGATCGGCCGCGAGGCGACCCTGTAGCGCCGCGAGCTCGGCGCGCGCCTCCGCGAGCCGCTTCTGGTCCGGGTGGAACTCCTTCTCCGCGAGCAACGCGATGGGCGATTGGTCTCGCGCGGCGTCGACGAAGATGCGGATGCGAGCGCGCTGGCCCTCGGCCTCGGCCCGCGCGAGGTCGGCCTCCGCGCGGAGACGGCCGGCGTGGTCGAGCGCAGCCTGCCGTTCGATCGACAGATCGAGGATGCCATGCTCGCTCCGGAAGGCGTCGAAGGCGCGCCGCTCTGTGTCGAGCTCCGACTGCGCGGCGCGCGCGTTCGCCTCGAGCCTGGCGAGCTCCTCCTCGCTGCGCTTGCGCTCCACGGCGACGCGGTGCTCGAGGAACACCTCGACCACGGCTCCGGCGAGCGCGGCGGCCTGCTCCGGGTCATCCGAAGCGGCGGCGATCGTGAGCAGGTTGGAGTCGCGCCCCGTCTTCACCTCGACCGCGCGCCCCAGGCCCTCGAGCGTCGTGCCCAGGGCGAGGCGCTCGCGCACCGCCGAGAGGTTCTCGGGCAGCTTCACGCTCTCCGCGAGCGTCTTGAGCTCGCGGTCCGCACCCATGTCGACCGCGTTCGCCGTGACGCTGCGCTCCCAGGCGAGCACGGCGGAAGCGTCGTAGCGACGGGGAACCACCGTCTTCGCGGCGACCGCACCCACCGCCGCGCCTGCGACGAGCAGCGCGAGCAAGACACGGTGGGCGCGCGCGACGGCGACGATGAGCCGTCGCGGGTCGACGGGCAGCCCGCCGACGCCTGAGGCGCTGGGTCGCTCTTCGGTGGGGTCAGCTTGATCGTCGAGCATGGTGGTCGCTCCGGCGGGTTCGCGTTCAAGCGAGCGGACGAGGCGGCAGAGACAGGAGCTTCGGCAGGGGAACGGAGCGAGGTGCGTCGTCGCGCGCGTGCGCGCTGCGCGCCGCGTGCACGAGCTCGCGTTCGATCGCCTCGACGTAGCGCTCGAGCGAAGCGCGCTCGTCGAGCATGCGCTGCCCAGCCTTCACGAGCTCCGGGCCGAGCGAGGGCTCGGCGACGAGGCGCTCGACCGCGGCGGCCATCGAGCCCGCGTCGGGGGCGACGATGCAGTTCTCGCCGTCGCGGAGCAGCTCGGCGGCTCCTCCCATCGGCTTCGCCACCACGGGCAGACCGCAGGAGATCGCCTCGAGGTAGGTGAGGCCCAGCGGCTCGGCCCAGCGTGAGGGGAAGAGGAAGACGTCGTGGGCGCGCATCAGCGCCGGGAGCGCGCCGCGATCGACCTGACCGAGGAAGTGCACGCGCTCGGCGACGCCACGCTCTCGCGCGCGTCGCTCGAGGGCCTCACGCTGATCGCCCGCTCCAGCGACGCTGAGCGTCGCCTCGCGATCGGCGAGCTCGGCGAGCGCATCGATCGCGACGTCGCAGGCTTTGGTCTCGTGGAGTCGGCCCGCGAAGAGGAGCTTCGCCCCCTTCGGCACCGCGCGAAGCTCTCGCGCCGCGAAGAGCTCCCGATCGACGCCCTGGTAGCTCACGACCCCCTCGGGCACGGGCGCGCCAGCGCTCTTCATCGCCTCACGCAGCGCCTCGCTCACGTAGACGGCCCGTTCGAAGTGCACGCCTGCCCAGCTGCGCGCCGCGAGACGCCCTCGCTCGCCGAGGCCCCAGATGGCGCGCTTCAAGGGGCTGCCGCCTTCCGCCGGTCGATGCGCGAGCAGCCAGTCGTCGTTGAAGCTGAACACCACGGGCACACCGCGTCGCTGCAGCGCGCGCACGGCGTGCAGGCCGAGCCTGCGCAGGGAGAACACGACGGCGGCGTCGAAGGGACCGAGCTCGTCGATCAGCTGTTCGGTGGCTCGCTCCTGGTCGGAGGCGAGCAGCCCGTGTCGGACGCGATCGAGCGAGGCCCGCTCACCGAAGGCGCGCACGAGGCGCAGCCGGCGGTGGACCCAGCCGGGGTCTTCGGCCTGGTCGGCGCCGGTCGTGAGCACGTGGACGACGTAGCCGTAGCCCCGAAGCGCCTGCGCGACGTCTCGCGCGAGCAGCTCGTAGCCGCCGAGCACATCGGGAGGGAAGAGGTTGGAGACGAGCAGGATTTTCATGGCATCCTCCACCTCGCACGCGCCGTGCCATCGCTCCATCGACCATGCGCACACCCACCTCGCTGCTGCTCGTCGCGCTGCTCGCCTGCGGGCCCTCGCTGCCCGTCGCGCCGAGCGACGCCTCCGACGCCTTCGGAGCCGCGCAGAGGGTGGAGCTCGAGGGCGTGGACCCGAGCGCGGCGAGCGCGCCCTTCGAGCTCTTGCCCGGCGACGTGGTCGCGTTCCGCAGCGTCTCGGCGGAGCCGCTCGAAGCCACCGAGCTCGTCGTCGACGACGCGGGGCTCTTGCACGTCCCGCTCGCCGGGCCCGTGGGGGTCGGCGGCAAGGACCTGAGCTCCGCGGCGCGGGAGGTCGAAGCGGCCGTGCAGGCCTACGATCGCTTCGCACGCGTCACGCTGACGCTCGTGCGCCCGGCGGGGCACCGCGCGACCGTCCTGGGCGCGGTCACGTCGCCAGGAGTCGTCACCTTGCAGCCAGGCATGCGCCTCGCCGACGTGCTCGCGACCGTAGGCGGCCCCAGGGTCGAGACCAGCGGCGAGGAGATGGTCGAGATCGCCGACCTGGCTGCGGCCCGCGTGGTCCGCGAGGGTGTCGCGCTCCCGGTGAGCCTCGCCTCCGCGATGCGAGGCGAGCCGCGCCACAACGTGCTGCTACGCGCGGGCGACCTGATCTACGTGCCCTCCACCCGAGGAGAGACCGTGAGCGTGCTCGGCCTCGTGACGAAACCGAAGTCGGTGCACCACCACCCCGGACTGCGCCTCTCGGAGGCCATCACCAAGGCCGGCGGTCTCGCGCCGGGGGCAGACGGCGGCGACGTGCGGGTCGTCCGGGGGCCGCTCTCGGCGCCGAAGGTCTACACGGCCAGCATCTCGGCGCTCTTCGCAGGCGAAGCGGCAGACGTCGAGCTCGTGAAGGGAGACGTGGTCTTCGTCACCGAGCACTGGTTCGCCTCGGTGAGCGACGTGATGAGCCGCCTCACACCGTTGCTCGCTGCGACCGCGATCGGTGTCGCCGTCGCGCGCTGAGCAGGCGGGGAGCATGCGAAGCGAACGCTCGGGCTGAGGCTCGGCGCGTCGCGGGTGTTCCGAATCGGGACACGAGGTACGCCCGCCTGAGCGCGAGACCACGAGCCGGGGAGGAGGAAGCCGGGGCCCGCGGTCTCGCGCTCGGCGAGACGTCTTTCAGCGCGCGGTCACGCGCAGCGCCCAGGGGCGGCTCCGCAGCGTCTCGGGCATCGCGTTCGTGACGCGCGGCGCGGACGCCGTGGTGCTCGGGCTGAGGTGCCAGCCCGTGGCCGAGGTGCCCCGGCTCGTCGCCCAGCCCTCGAAGAGTGGGTAGGCTTTGCGGATGTCGACCCGCTCGAGAGGGAAGCGCCAGCTCGAAGGCAGCAGCAGGGCGAAGGGCCTGCCGGCGCCGTCGACGAAGCTGTCTTTGCCCTCCTCGAAGGGCAGGTTGCCGGGACGATCCTCGAAGCCTGACTTGCCAGGCAGGTGGATGTCCCACATCTCGGATCCGTGGATCGCGAGCAGGTAGGGGTCGTAGGGCGGGGCGCCGAGCGGGGCGCGCACCACCGCGTCGTCGAAGCTCGCGATGAAGCGCACCGACGCCGCGGCGCCGTCGAGCTCAGGTGAGGTGGTGTTGCTGTACGGTCCGCTCGACGGAGACAAGGCCCGCTGGGTGCTGGCAAAGAGGCCGTCGATGCGCACGCGTAACCCGCCGTCCGTGTCGCCCAGCAGCTCACTGAGCTCCTGAGTCGGGTCGAGCTCGCTCGACTCCACGAAGGGCGCGAAGCGCTCGAAGTCGATCGTGCCGCTCGTGCTGAGCGGAAGACCCTCGATGGCGACGCCGAGCTGGTGGTCCAGCGTCGCGCCACGCGCGAAGAGGTGGAAGGTCCCGGAGACGTCCTTGAGGCGACCTTTGGCGTCGAGCACCTCCTCGAAGGCGAGCTGGACGACGGCGTCGTTGTAGTCGGCGTCGCCCACGTCGGGGTAGCGATCCTCGAAGGCGAGCGTCTGCCATCCCGTGGGCGGCGTTCGTACGATGAACGCGCGATCGGGATCCTGAGGGAAGTAGTCGGCGAGGCCCTCGACGCCGTCACCATCAGGATCGGGATCGTCGGAGGCGTAGTAGGGGATCTCCGTGCGATCGATGGCCTCGATCGGGTTGCTACGTACGATCATCACCAGGTCGTTGAAGTCGTTGTCGCTACCGGTGTCTCGCCGCTGATCCTCGAATCCCACGAGCACGAAGTCCTCGCCCCCGAGGAAGCCCGGCCGACCGGCCACGCGCAGCATCGCGACGTGACGTCCTCGATCCTCGAAGCCGGCGCTGATCTCGGGGTTCAGCACGTCGAGTGTCGTCATCACGCGCCAGGCCGCGTTGTCCTTCGACGTGGCGAAAGGGAGCTTGGGGTTGGCAGGGTCCCAGCCGTAGACGGACGCCGTGCTCTTCTGCCAGCCGTTCGACACGATGAAGAAGCCGACCCGCTCGCCTGGTTGGAAGACGCGGATCGCCCCGGAAGCGTCTCGAAGCGTCACGGTGTCTCCGGTGCTGAGCTTGCCGCCACCCCAGCCCTTGTTGGGGTCGGCGTAGGAGGCGTTCGGGAAGACGAGCTGTCGATCGACGATCTGGATCGTGGAACCATCGCTCGTATACGTGAAGTACCCGAGCGAGTTCAGGTAGCCCGCGCCTTCGTGGACGAAGCTGAGCATCACGTTCGCCGGCTCGACGATGACCAGGTTCGGGTCGAAGCTCCCAGAGAGGTAGGAGCTGCCCACCTGGCTGCTCTCCGGGAGCACCTCTCCGACGATCGCCAGCACCTCGCTGGGGATCGCGACGAAGTCGTCGATGAAGCCTCGTTCGTCGATGCCGGCGACGACGGCTTGGGCGGGAGCGGCGAAGGACGTGGCCCCGAGCGCAGTGAGCGCCATCAGCGCGCGCGTCCTCATGGCGACACCTCCTCGTCGAAGCTGAGGTCGAGCGCCCTCAGCGCCTCGACCGGCACCCTCCGGATGAGCGAGGGCGCGAAGTGGCCTAGCTGCGACTGCCGCTCTGGGTCGTCGAACGCCGCGCGTAGACCGCGCTTCTGCACGACGACCTCGACCTCGCCTTCGTCGGCCAGGAGCGAGAGCGGCGTGTCGACCAGACCGAGCGCGTCGGAGCGACCGAGCGCGAGCACGCCGCCGCCATTACGTTCGAGTCGACGCACGGTGAGAATGGCGCCTTCGACCGGCGCCTTTCCCACGCGCACGCGCGCGAGCATGCGGTCGGAGCGCACCGCGCTGAACGCAGGTTCCGCATCCACATTCTCGTCAGGTGAGTCGGCCGCGCAGGCGGATGCACCGATCGAAGCGAGGACGGCGACGAGTATCCCGGAGGGCGTGTTGAGCTTGCGCATGAGCTGCCGCTTCTGCGAAGCCCGTGCCGAGGCTCATCCGGCGCAAGCCCTGCGCCTCTCGACACACGAACCCTCCGCGCCACGGTACTGGCACGTGAATTCGTGCTGCAATGGCCCTCCCCTCGGGCTCAGACCCGAACAGTGCGCCTCGGCGTCGTCGTCGCCCGTGTCTCGCGCGTCCCGCCTTGGGATCGATGAGACGGCATTCCGGCGCGCTTCGTTGCGGAAGCGGCTCGCCTCGGGGCGTCGATACCGAAGGCTGCCGCGAAGGCGAAGAGGATCCAGAAGAGCTGGGAGAGCTGGGTGATGCGCAAGGCCCATTCGAGCTTGCCCTGCAGCAGCGTGGCGGCGATCGACGCGGCGACACCGAGCGCGAAGTCGCCATTCACGCCAGGCCGACGAATCGCCCCGCGGAGCGCCCACCACAAGGGCGTGAGCACCAGCCATACGAAGCTGGCAAGCCCCAGCCACCCGAGCTCGGCGGCGGTGAGGTAGTAGAGGTTGTGGACGATGCCGCTGCGGTCTCCCTCGGGCAGGCCGACCTGGGCGCCGACGCCACCCGCCTCGAGCGTGTGTGAGAACATGTTGAGCCCCACACCGGAGGGGCGCTCTTTCAACATGTGCGCGGCCGCCTCTTCGAAGAGCTCGCGCGCCTCCTCCGAAGACTTCGGCGCGTGGAGGAAGCGCTCGACGATCGTGTCGTAGGCTTTGAGCAGAACCGCGGCGAGCGCGAGCATGGCGAGCCCGGCCATCTTCGCCTTTCGCGTGGTGGGCCTGCGCGCCAAGGAACCCACGAAGACGACACCACAGCCGAGCACGAGCATCGCCATGCCGCCACGCGAGAGCGTGAGCAACACCGCGAGCGCTCCTGCGCCGAGCACGGCGATCGCGAAGCGGCCGCCCTTGCCATTGAGCACCAGCGCGAAATAGCTGGGCGTCACCATGTTGGCCGCCATCGCGAGGCTGTTCTGGTGCGAGAACGGCCCTGGCGCCTGGAGATAGCCGAGGCCGTAGCGCTGCCACAAACACAGCCCGGCGGCATAGAGGATGCCCGCGCCCAGGCCCTGGTGAATGGCGCTGCCGAGCTTCGCGTCGCGGATGGCGCGGACGAGCACGTGGAACAAGAGGTAGAGGCGCAAGAGGCGGAACAAGCCGAAGCCCGCATAGAGCGGGATGTCGGCCCGGACGACGGAGAGCGCCGCCACCGCGAGATAGGCGTAGCGCGCGAGCGGCATCGGGGTGCCGCTCGAGCTCGGTGGGAGCGCGATCCAGAGCGATACGAGGAGGAAGTCGACCAGGGTGAGCTCGAGCCCGCGCGCGTCGCCTCGGTAGGCCTCGTAGGAGATGAGGTTGATCGAGACCAGATGGAACGGCAAGAACCCGATCGCCATCGCCAGGTAGCGCGCGATGCGTGGATCCCGGGCCGCCGCTCTCCCCAGCGGCGCCACGACGGCCAGCATGAAGGCGAGCGCCACCCACTTCACGTGGCGCTCGGCTCGCGGAAGGCACCAGCCACCACGCGCGCTCCTCAGGCCACGAGCGCACTGGGCGCGAGGCGCCCGGCCGCGCGCTCGAGGATGCCGGCGAGCTGCTCGGCCGCACGGCGATGGTCGAAGCGGGCCGCCGACGCGAGCGCTCGCTCTCCCGCCGAGGCATCCGCGACGAGCAGGCGCACACCCTCGGCGATCGCCCGCGCATCGAGCGGTGGCACGAGCACGCCGCTCTCCGAGGGATCGAGCCACTCCGGGATGCCGCCGTGGGCCACTCCGACCACGGGCCTGCCGCGCTGCATGGCCTCGACGCCGATGAGACCGAAGGGCTCGGGCCAGCGAGATGGAACGATGACGACCGAGGCCGCGTCGTAGGCCTCGTGCACGCGCTCGGGCGGCAGATAGCCGAGGAAGCGCACCCTGCCCGGAGCGACGCGTCGAGCGTGCGCCTCGAGCTCGGCGCGCGAAGGACCGTCGCCTACCACGTCGAGCACGTGCTCGGTGGGGAGCGAGGCGAGCGCGTCGATCGCGAGGTCGAAGCCCTTGCCGCGCAGGAGCTGCCCCATCACGAGCAGGCGTGGTGTGCGAGGCCGAGGCCTCAGCGGCGCGTCGGCGGCGGGCAGCACCGGGTGGAGCACGTGCACCCTGCTGGGTTTGACGCCTGCGTCGACGAGGCGGTCGCCCACGTAACGACTGCAGGCCACGAAGGCCGCGCGCTGGGAGAGGCGCCGGGTCTCCCTGGCGAGCGCGAGCGGGTCCGCGATCGCGATGGGGAATCCCTCTCGCCTGCGCACCACGGCGCAGCCACGCAATACGCACCCGACGCCAGGGGTGCGGTGACAGGGAGACCTGTCGATCGGCAGGTAGCGGTGTGAGCGCACGCAGGTGTGGTCGTGGTCGTGTGCCGCGACGACGACGGGCACGTCGCCGAAGGGCTCGAGCTCGTCGGCCGAACGGGCGCGCTGCACGTAGACGACGTCTTGGTCTTGCGCGAGCGCACGATCGTTCGACGCGCCCACGCGATCGAAGCCTGCGGCGAAGCCCTCCGGGTCGCGCGCGACCGTGGGGCCGTGGAGCAGCGTCAGCTCGTGACCGAGCGCGCGCAGGCTGGCCGCGAAGCCGTGGGCGTAGCGCTCCAGGCCGCCCTGGAAACCCAGCGAAGGCGTCGCGATCCCGATCTTCACGAGGCCCTCGAGATCGAGCGCGCGGTGAGCGCGGCGGCAGCGGACCCGACGATGGTGACGAGCACGCTCGCGAGCAGGCTCAGCGCGAGCCCCTCCGCGAGGCGCTCGATCCAGCTGCCGAGCGCGAGCGCGACCGTGCCCGCCGCGAGCGCGGGACCGAGGAAGCGCAGCGGCCGGAGCCACGCGAAGAGCGAGCGAGCACGGTGCCAGAGCCAGACGCTCGTGAAGAGCGTACCCACCAGAGTTCCCCCCGCGACCGCGAGCACGCCGTAGGTTCGCACGCCCCCGACCGAGATGGCGACGTTGATCGCGTAGCCGACGACGAGGGGGAGCGCGGCGTCCCACGTGGAGCGTCCGGCGATGGTGAGCGCCGAGGCGATGGTCTCGTGCGAGGCCGCCACGACCGCGGCGGCGCCGAGCAGGGCGAGCGCCAGGGGAAGCTCGGGCCGGAGCGCGGCCTCTCCGGCCCAGGCGTGCAAGAGCCCTTTGCCCGGGAGCGCGAGGGCCGCCATGCCCGCCGCCACGAGACCACCGAGCAGGGCGGTGCCGAGGCGCACGGCCGACTCTCGCTGCGAGGGGTCGCCGAGCCGGTGGAGCAACGCGGAGCTCGCCTGCTTCGCGATCGTGAAGGACTGGTCGACGGCGCGCGAGGCGACGCCGTAGGCCGCGACGGCCGCGAGCGGCGCGGTGGCGGCCAGCAGCGCGACGTCGAGCCTCAAGGCCAGCATGCCACCCACGGCGATCGAGAAGGCCGCGGAGCCTTCTTTCACGGCTTCGCGCGCGACCTCGATCGAGCTCGGGCGCCTCGGCCAGAGGGGCAGCTCCGGATCGAGCAAACGCGCCGCGCGCACCGAGCCGGCGGTCTCGACGAGCGCCGACGCGAGCAACGCGGAGGCGACCGCGACGAGGCTGGGTGCGAGCGCCAGCAGCACCGCGGTGAGCGCCACCTGGGTCGTGGCGCCGGCGGCGCGCAGCTTGGCGAGCGTCGAGATCGCACCGCGCGCGAGCAGGATGCTTCGGTAAGGCATGCCCCAGGCGAGCACCAGCCCAGCGGCGAGCGTGGGCGCCACGGCCCGCGCGATGTCGCGTGCCAGCGCTGCGTCGGCGTTCGGGAGCTCGCTGAGCGCCCAGCTCGCGAGGCCGATGGGCAAGGAGACGACCGCGATCGACGCGAGCGCGACGCCGACGAGCTCTCGCGCGCGCTCTTGCTCCTGGCGCAGGCTGGCGCGCTGTGCGGCGGCGCTCAGCCCGAGATCACTGACGCCGAGCAAGAACGCCGACATGCCGAGCAGCGCCCACGCGCCGAGCGCTTCGGCGCCGAGCCGGTGCGCGACCAGAGGGATGACGAGCAGCCCCGCGAGCGCGGACACCGCGTGACGCGCGAAGGCGGAGCCCACGTCGACGATCGTGCGTCGGGCGCTCATGACGACAGCCCGAGGTGACGCTCCACGAGCGGCGCGACCGATCGGAGCGAGTCGATTCCATCGGGGAGCGCAGCGTCCGACAGGAGCGCAGCGCGCGTGGTGCCTGCGCCGAGCGCGTAGCCGTGCATGCCGCGCGCGATGCCGCCGAGATCGCTGGGAGCGAACATCGAACCCTCCGGCAGCACCGCGATCGCGTCACCGTAGGGCGCGCCCGCCGTGGGGACCCCCTGCGCCGCGAGCTCGTCGGCGCCGAGCCAGGTCGCCCGAGGCGCCAGGCGCTCCGTCGCGGTGCGCGCGCGCTCGAGCTCGTGAGGGCTCCCCCAGAACCTCGCCATCGTGGCGTCCACGAAGAGGCGCGCAGAGCTCGCGCGTCGGATCGACGCAGGGTCGACACCAACGCGGATGTCCGACATGCCGTGGTCGCCGACGACGAGCGTGAGCAGCTCGTCGGTGCCGCGCGACATGCGCTCGCGCGCCTGCTCGACGAAGCGCTCGATCCTCGCGAGCGCGGCGCGGGGTCGCGCACCGTCGTTGCCTTCGGCGTGCAGCGCACCGTCGAGCTCGGCCGCATAGAGGAAGGCCAGATCGGGGGGATCGCGCTCGAGCACGCGGAGCGCCTCGGCGAAGCGCTCCGCCTCGCGGGACTGCCACGGCGACGCGTAGACGCCGAGACCCGCGCTGCGTGCGCGCGCGAGGAAGGTCGGCGCACCACCGAGCTCCCGTGCGGCGAAGATGTCCTCGCGCTCCGGCACGTCGACCCAAGCGAAGTGCTCGGGCGGCAGCTTGTGGAGCGCGAAGTAGCCGGTGTAGCCACGATGAGCTGCGAAGCGAGCGCCGACCCACCTCCGGAACGCGCCGCGCTCGTGCACGACGCGCGGGAGCAGACCCATCCAGCGGAGCGGCGCGAGGCTCGAGCCGGAGGTCTCGGCGCGCTGGAACAAGCACATGCGCCCGTGCACCGACGCCGAAGCGCCGGTGAGGATCGTCGCGAGGGCCCCGCTCGAGTAGCCGAGCACGCCCGCGAGCTCTGCGCGGTGCGGCAGCCCGCCGAAGCGCGCTCCGAGCCGCTCGAGCTGCGAGGGGCCGAGCGCATCGACGAAGACCACGAGGACGCGGCGAGACATGGTTCAGCCTCCCTGGGCGCGTATCGACTCGAGGCCACGAAGCAGCAGCTGGTCGTCGACGCTCCGGTCTCCCGTGATGCAAACGGAGAGCCACCTTGCCGCCGAGGCCCTCGCCAGCTCGGCGTCGGGGTCGTAGGCGAGCGCGATCGAAGCGCGCGCCATGCGCTCGCGTGGGTGGAGCCAGTCTGGGTGCGAGGTCCCGACGAGCGCCTGCAGCGCGGTGCTGCGCGCGCGGCTCAGCGGGTGAGCGTCCGAGAGCTGGAACATCGGGCGCTCCCCGTCGACGACGCTGAGCAGGGTCGGCGCGAGCTCGAGCCGCCGAGCCTCGAAGGCGAGGTGGTGGTTGCGCACCAAAGCGATGCGGAGCTCGCGCCACGCCGTCTCGTGTTTGGGCGCTTGCCAGAGGTCGGGCCGCAAGCGAAAGGCCGCCGCGTCGGCGTAGGCGACGCTCGTGAGCTCCAGCCTGGGGTCGAGCGCCGCGAGCTCGGCGAGCTTCTGTGCGCGCGCGGCGACGTTCGGAGCGTAGAGGCGACGCTCGAGCAAGAGCGCGTCGCCGGCCGCGAGCACCGACTTGTGGATGTGGCGCCGGAAGCGGAGCGGGTCTTCGGAGGCACCGGTGAGGCGCGAGAGGGCGAGCCCCGTGGCGCGGTTCGCGAGCAGCCGACCCGCCTCTTCGAGCGGCACCTCGCGCAGGGCGACCCGCCCCCGAGGCACGAGCCCGCTCGGACCCCAGAGCATGCGGCCGCCGCCCAGCGCGACGTCGAGCCAGAACAGCGTCTTCGGCGGCTGCTCGAGCACGCTCCTCGCGACGGGCCAGAGGTCCACGTCGACGCCCACCTCGGCCGACAGCTCGTGTCCGAGGCGCGCGAGCGGCTCACGCAGCCTGCGCGGCTGGCCCTCGACGACCGCCACGAGGTCGAGGTCGTTGTACGGGACGAGCCGGCCTTGGCGTTCGACGAAGCCACCCTCGTCGCGGGCGAAGCTCCCCACGAGCATGACGCCCACGATCCCCGGGATGCGCTCGACGACGCGCTCGGCGACCTGCTCGAGCATCGTGTCCAAGCTGCTGCGTAGCGCCCGCTGCGTATTGGGCGTCGGGCGCGCCGAGCTCAGCGTCTGGATGTTCATGACCTACCCCCTGTTCTTCTGCCTGCGTAGTAGCCACCTGCTTGCGCGAGCCGGACGGCGAGCGCCTGCCCACCGATCAAGCCTTGCCGGGCGTCGCGCACGAGCGCACCCACGAGCGGGCGCGCGAAGTCGTCGACGAGCGACGGTGGGCCGAGCTCGTGGATCCGTCGATCCGCGGCCCCCTCGCCACGACGTCGACGGATCAAACCCTTCAGATCGTAGTCGTGCGAGTGCTCGAACTCCGCCTCGGGCACGTAGCGCACCTCGTGTCCTTCACCGAGGATCTGGCGCGTCCACGCGACGTCCTCCGAGTACGGCAAGGTCTCGTCGAAGGGCCAGCGCGCCCACACGGAGCGCCGTACCGCGCTCGCCACCATCGAGAAGAACCGCCCGTGCCGCACGTCGACCGGCTGCGTAGGCCCGAAGGCGCGCGCGTACTCCGCGCGCACGAGCGGGTCTGCACCGGGCCTCGCGAGCTGTCGCCCGAAGGTCGCGCCCAAGCTCGGAGCGCCCTCGAAGGGCGCGACGAGGCGAGCGAGCGCGTCGTCCGACTGCGGGATGGCGTCCGCGTTCACGAACGCGACGACCGGAGAGCTCGTGAGGCGCATGCCTCGGTTGAGCACCGCCCCGGGAACGTAGGGCCCAGGCTCGCGTGGCAGGGTGCGCACGCCGAAGCGCTGCGCGACCTCCAGCGATCCGTCGGTCGAGCCGTCGTCGAGAAACAGCAGCCGCGCGAGCACACCACGCTGCTTCAGCAGCGACTCGAGCGCGTGCTCCACGTGCGGCATCTCGTTCTTGCACCGCACGACCACGTCGACGATCTGAGCTTCCATGACCGATCTCCTCCCTCCACGAATCAGGCCGCGCGCCCCTGAGATCGCTCAGCGAGCACTTCGCGGTAGAGCCCCGCCGTCCGCTGCGCGACCGCATCCCAGCTGAAGCGCCGTTCGACGAGCTCGCGCCCACGCTGCGAGATCTCTGCACGCGCCGGGCCATCCGCGAGAGCGCGCTCGATGCCCCTGCTCCACGCTTCCACGTCGAGCGAGTCGAGGGCCCAGCCCGGCTCGCCGAGCGCGTCGGCGAGATCTGCGAGACCGCTGCGCCGCGCGAAGAGCACCGGCCGCCGAGCCGCCCAGGCCTCGAGCACGACGAGCCCGAAGGCCTCGTGGATCGACGGCGTGATCGAGAGCGTCGCCCGCGCGAGCAGGTCGGGGATCGCCGAGGGCTGCACGTTCCCGAGGAAGTGCACGCGCTCACGCACCCCGAGCTGGCTCGCCTCCTGCTCGAGCCTCGCGCGTTCGTCGCGGTCGGTCTCCGCGCCGACGAAGACGAGCCGAGCCTGCTGGCGCACACCGGCGAAGGCCGCGAGCGCGAGGCGCTGGTTCTTCTGCTCCGAGAGCCGACCGACGAGCAGCACCACCGGGTCGTCGCCGAGCTCCGGCCAGCGAGCGCGCGCCCGGTCCTCGTCACCCGCGGCGAAGCGCTCGAGGTCGACCCCGTGGTCGAGCCGCACGGCGCGATCGCCGATGCGCTGCGCGAGCGCAGCGCGCTCCTCTTCGTTGAAGCAGATCACCCTCGCCGCGTCGTCGATCACCCTGCGCGAGCCGAGCAGCCAACCGAGCGGCTTGCCGAGATCGATCGTGCCCGCGAGCCGACGCTCGACGTCGCTGCGCAGGATCTCGGGCGCGCCGAGCAGTGGACCGTGGACCGAGACGACGTAGGGCCGGCCCGTGAGCCGCATCGCCGTCCTCACGCCACCACCGATGCGCCCGAGCGTGTGGACGTGCGTGAGCGCGAGCCCGGGGTCGAAGCCGAGCCGGAGCGGCTCCTCGATCGACGCGATGTTGCCGGACATCTCCCAGAGCGCCCGGCGTTGCGCGCCGCTCGCGAGGAAGGGCGTGAACGCGTGAAACCTCCGGAGCGGCACCCAAGGCGCGAGCGCGCGGTCTTGGGCCTCGGGCCCGGTGGGCGCGTGGACCTCGGCTTCGAAGCCCTGCCCACGCAGCGCGCCCGTCAGCGCGGCGACGTGGGTCTCGGTGCCGCCCCAAGCCTGGGGGTCGTACTTCCGAAGGACATGCGCGATGCGGGTCTGTGCGTCCATGGGTGCCTCCACGGAGCGACCATTGCAAGGAGGCAGCCAACATGGGCACCGACGAACACCCGCCGCGTCGTCTCCTCGAGCTCCTGCGTCACGAGGCGTGGGTGCCGGTGGCAGGGGCGGCCTACGTCGCCGTACAGGCCGCGCTCGCGAGCCAGCGTGGAGGCGAGCTTCGCTACTACGATGAGCGCGACTACCTCGCGATCGCGCGCTCCCTGCGCGCTGGCGAGGGCTTCGCGCTGCACGGTGGACCCACCGCGTTTCGACCGCCGGGCCAACCGCTCTTCGTCGCGCTCGTCCAGAGCGTCGGCGGAGCCTCGATGGTGGCGCTCGTCGTCGCTCAGGCGATGCTGCTCGCGGCATGCGCCGTCTGGCTCGCCCGTGTCGCGCGTCCCGTTCTGGGACGACCCGAGCACGCGAACCTCGTGGGGCTGTGGCTGCTCGCGCACCCCGGCCTCGCCTACGCGACCGGCACGGCGTACCCGGTCGCGCTCGGAACCGCTTCACTCACCGCGGGGCTCTTGCTCGCCGCCCGCGCGCTCGACACGCGGTCCTCGCGGAGCGCGCTGGGTGCCGGGCTCACGCTCGGCGTAGCGGCGCTCACGACACCTTACTTCCTCCCTCTCGTTCCCGGCGTCGCTCTGCTCGCAGCGTGGCGCCGGAGCTACCGCGTAGCGCTCCTGGTGGCGCTCGTCGGCTTGGCGCCCAGCGCGGCGTGGGTCGCCCGCAACGCGGCGGTGCTGGGAGCGCCCACGATCGGTACGCACGGGGGCTACAACCTCGCGCTGGGCGCCGACGATCGCGCGACCCCTCGCTCGGGCAACGCCTTCGAGCCTTTGCCTCCGCGCGAGACGCTGCCAGACGCCGAGCTCGAGCGAGACGCCGCGCGCAGACAGTCGGCGCTCCGCTGGATCGCGGCGCACCCGACGCGTTGGCTCGGTCTCGCTGCGGCGAGGTCGCTCGCGACGCTCGACTCGACGGGCAAACCCAGCGCGGCCGGAGCCCCACGCGGCGCCGCGAGCTTCGTCGCCGGGCTGGGCCTGAGCGCGATCGCAGTGCTGGGGCTCATGGGCCTCTGGCTCGAGCGCAGACGCGACCTCGCCAAGCTCACAGCGGCCGCCTTCTGCTGCGTCGCCCTGAGCGCGGCGCTGAGCATCGTGAAGCCACGCTTCCGCTTCCCGGTCGACCCGATGCTCGGTGTGTTCGCCCTCGTCGCGCTCACACGAGCGCACACGGCGTACGTGCAGTGGCGAGCGCGGCGACTCGGCGCCACACGCGTCGACTGAGGGTCGCGTCGCACGGCCTGCAGACTTCGCTCATCACCAACGGCGCCAAGCTCACCGAAGCTTTGCTCGAGAAGATCGACGTCACGAAGGCGAGCAGGGTCAGGATCCTCGAGTCGCTCACGTGCAGGCTGTCGCCGCTCGACTCCCACTTCACCGGCAGGAGCGCGCAGCCGGGCGCGGCGCCCACGGTGTGGCGCGCGTCGGCCTCGCGTCGAGCGCCTCGCGAAAGCGCAGCAGCACCCGATCGGTGATCGAGAACGGCGCCCCGGTCGCTTCGTCGATGTAGACGTGGTGCGTCGGGGCGAGCTTGCGCGCCGAGTCCATCAGGGTTGCAGCGAAGCCGCGCGGCGTGCTCAGTCCACCGGCAGGGAGGCCCAGAAGCGCCCGCCCTCCGACTCGGGCCAGGGCGGGTTGGTGTTCTGCCGCTGCGTGAGCTCCATGAACCGCCGCAGCACACGCAGCTGCGCGGGAGGGAAGGCGCGGATGCGGCGGACAGTCTCGGACCTATACTCGGGAGACAGCCTCTTCCAGCGGTTCGGATTGAGCGCAGAGACAATCGTGTCTTCGAGACCGAACCTGGGCCCGTCGGGTCCACCCGGAGCCAGGATCGATTGCCGCAGGTACGCCGCCACCAACACCGGGAACGCCTCGTCCGACACGTACCGCTCGAAGTCGAACCCGCGCAGCGCGCGCAGGTCGTCAGCGCTGAGCTCGTCCCAGCGGTGCCCCGCACAAACGCGGACGATCTGAGCCGTCTCCGCGGGGTGGTTCGGCAAGACCCGGGCCAGCTTATCTGGCGGCGGCGTCTCCAGGCCGTCGAACGCAGCGCACAGCTCGCGCAGCAGCTCGGCGCCCTCTTCGTCGCTCCAGTCGGGCCCCCACTCCGAGTACGGCGCGTCGTCGTCTACTTGCAAAGCTTCTTGCCTCCCTTGAAGTCGAAGACGTCGCGACAATGCGCTTCGTGCGGCCCTTGCTTGCTGAGTATCTCCAGACACATCCGCGCCGTGCCTTCGATCCGCGCCCAGCCATAGCAATGAGTGTGGTTCAGGCATATCGCCAACACGTCGATGCGGCGACACCCGCGCCGCACGCTCAATCCTCCGGCAAGGTGCCCTTGGGCTCGCGGTCCGAGTTCACGTAGGGAATGCCCTCGCACACCGGGTCGAGCAGCACGGCCCCGATGCGGCCCGTGCACACCGCCGAGTCGAGCGTGTCTTCGCAGGCGGCGTAGTCGATCGTGTCCTCCGGGA
>CALKVW010000152.1 GCA_938004785.1 uncultured Polyangiaceae bacterium | reverse complement strand
GCCGTGCGCGATGCCGTGGCCCTCACCGACCGCGATCCCGAAGCCGAAGTCGAGGTAGCTCGCGGTGAGCGAGAGCGAGGAGGCGTCTTCGCCGAGCTGGGTCTCGAGCCTGTAGGGGTTCGACAGCCGGAGGCCGCGCCCGAGCGCGACCGTGCCGAGGATCCGCGCGTGTGGGCCGGGGTCTCGCAAGACGCGCCGCACCATCGAGGGGCTGAGGCCCTCGACCTCGGGGAGCTCCCGGGGGCCGCTCGCGGGAGCATCGGAGCTCTCGAGGGCGCGGCTTCGCGCGGACCGCTCGCTCGGCTGGCCCTCGGGCTCGACGGGCTGCGCTTCGAGCGCGCCGCTCAGCAGCGAGAGCGCGAGCCCCACGGCGAGCGCCGCGGGCTTCAGCGTCGCCTCCCTGCGCGGGGCGACGTGGCCTCGACGGTGCTGATCGACAGGACGCGTTTGGCCATGGTGGAGAGCCCGATCGCGCCGCCCTCCGGATCCGACACGAAGGCGAGCTCCTCGTAGGGCGCGAGCGCACGAATCGTCCCATCGACGCGGCCGGAGTGCACGACAATCGCGAGCCTTCGGTGCGTGAGCACGTGCTCGATCGCGCCGCGCTTCGCGCCGAGCGAGACCCCCGCCTCGGCGAGCGTCGCCTTCGCCTCGCGCAGCCCGCCCTCCACCATCGGCGGCTCCCACAGCCCACCGTAGAGGCCGCCTGCCGGACGCCGCGCCAGCAAGAGGCCGTCCGGGCCGCGCACCACCGCGGCGACCAGGCGCAGGCGCGTCGGCGCCTTGCGGGCGCGAGGCACGGGCAGCTCGAGCTCTCGCCCCTCGAGCCGCGCGCGGCAGCGCTCGGCCACGGGACAACGCTCGCATCGAGGCCTGTCGGGGGTGCACACCGTGGCGCCGAGCTCCATGAGGGCCTGGTTGAAGTCGCCCGGTCGCTCGTCGGGCACCAGGCGCTCGGCCGTCGCCCAGAGCGCGCGATCGCTCGCGCTCGTGCCGAGCGGATCGCCCAGCGCGAAGAGCCGCGACAGCACGCGCGCGACGTTCCCGTCGACCAGCGGCGTGCGCTCACCGAAGGCGATGCTGGCGATCGCACCGGCCGTATAGGCGCCGACACCCGGCAGCGCGCGCAGCGCCGAGAGCTCGCGTGGGAAGCTCCCCCCATGTCGATCGACGACCGCCTGTGCGGCGGCATGCAGCGATCGCGCACGGCGGTAGTAGCCGAGCCCCGACCACGCTCCGAGCACCTCGTCGAGCGGGGCCTCGGCGAGCGCTGCGACGGTCGGATAGCGCTCGAGGAAGCGCAGGTAGTACGGCACGACGGTGTCCACGCGCGTCTGCTGCAGCATGATCTCGCTGAGCCAGACCCCATAGGCGTCGGGCGATCCGCGCCACGGCAAGGCGCGACGATGAGCGTCGAACCAGGCGAGCAGTGCCTGGGCGAACCACCTGGGCGCGAGGTCGTCGGGAGCCTTCATCGAGAGAATGCCGTCGTCTGGTACACCGTGGCGCGAGCGCCGCCTGTCTCGGCGGTGTACCAGAGCTGTCTCCCCGTAGCGGTGCCCATGTCGACCCCTCGTCTCCACCCGAGCCTCGCCGCCGGCTCGCTCGTCATCGCGCTGCTCGTCGGCTGCGACGAGCCGAGCCGCCCCTGGGATCGACCGGGCTCGCCGCCCTCGCCTCCGCTGCCCTCCCCTCCGGCGTCGAGCGTCGTGACCGAGCCCGGCGACGCTCGACCGGCCGACTCGGGCCCGAGCGAGGCCTACGCGCGCTGCGCCGAGGGGCTCCGCCCCAGCGACGACCCGGTGCGCGACGTCGTGCGGCTCGGGACGAGCTGCGGCCCTTCGACGGGCATGCAGCGCGTGGGAGAGGTCCCGCACGAGGGTGTGCTGAGCGGTGGTGGGCCGCCGCTCGGGCTGCCGGTGCGCTTGCGCGCGGGCCGCTGCTACAGGCTGTTCGCGGTGGGAGAGCCCGCGCTCGAGGAGCTCTCGGTCGAGCTGCGCTCGAGCCGTGGCACGACGCTCGCGCGGGACCGCTCCACGGGCAGGGTCGTCGTGCTCCAGCCCGAGGGGCCGATCTGCGCGGCGGGCGACGACGACGCCATGCTCCTGATCTCCGCTCGGCGAGGGAGCGGTCGCTTCGCGCTCGAGCTCTGGTGGCATGCACGCGCAGGCGACGGAGATGGCGACGGCTGAGCAGGAACGGACGTTGACGTAGCGCGGGCGCCTCGCTAAGCCCCTCGCCGTGTCCGATCCGCCCGAGGGGCCCCTCGATCCTGAGTCGGAGCGGCAGAAGCGCCTCTTCGAGCGAACCGTGCCCGAGCTCGTGCGGCGCCTCGTCGAACGAGCGATCGAGAGCGGCGTCGAGAAGCTCTCGGAGCAGCCCGAGAATCTGCGCAACCTCGTCGGTGACCTGAAGCTCCCGAAGGAGGTCCTCGGCGACGTCTACGCCCAGATCGACGACACCAAGACCGGCCTCTACCGCGTGGTCGCCAAGGAGATCCGCGACGTGCTCGAGCACACGCAGATCGCCGACGAGATCGTCAAGGTGCTCACGAAGCTCTCGTTCGAGATCAAGACCGAGATCCGCTTCGTGCCGAACGACCGCGCCCCGGGCAAGGAGGGCGACGAAGAAGCCGAGGGGGCCGTGGCGGCGGGGGAGAAACGACCGACCTTGCGACCGAGCGTCGCGAGCGAAGTGACGGTCAAACGCGACGACAAGAAGTGACTCTGCACCCAGAGTCACCGCCGGCTCTCATCGAGAGCCACAGCCAGCAGAGACCCCCTGTGGAGGATTCGTGACCAAGCCGACGCCCTTCGTGCGCATGCCCCCCACCCCGAAGGGCCCCCGTGTGGGTGGTGAGATCGACTCGTTCTGCACGAAGTGCAAGATGGACCTCAACCACCGCATCGTCGCGATGGTCGGGACCGACGTGCGCCGCGTCATCTGTCTGACGTGTGGCAGCGAGCACAACTACCGCAAGCCCGCGGTCGAGAAGGAGCGCGAGCGAGAGAAGCGCGCCGCCGCGCAGTCGCTCTCGCGCACGAGCTCGAGCGTCGCCTCGAGCTCGTCGAAGTCGAGCAAGTCGCGCGCCGGTGCCACGCTGCGCGACGCGGGCAACCCGCGTGCGACCTGGGAGCGCGCCATCGCCGGCCAGCCTGCAGGCGCCTTCCGCTCCTACGCGGTCAAGGAGGCCTTCGAGGTCGGCGATCTCGTGCGACACAGCAAATTCGGCGACGGCGTGGTCGCGCGCGTGCTCGACTCGAAGAAGGTGGAGATCCTCTTCGAGGACGGCGCGCGCACGATGGCGCACGTTTCGGGCTGATCGCGCAGGGCGCTGCGCGGGGCTGGCTGATCGCGCAGGGCGCTGCGCG
>CALKVW010000151.1 GCA_938004785.1 uncultured Polyangiaceae bacterium | reverse complement strand
GGGCTCACGATCTTGAGGTCGCCTCCCGAGAGGCGCGCGACGAGCACCGCCGCGGTGGCGTCGCCGATGACGTTCGTCGTCGTGCGGAACATGTCGAGCACGCGATCGACGCCGATCACCAGCGCGACGCCCTGGACGGGCACGCCGACGGCCGCGAGCACCATGGCGAGCGTGAGCATGCCCGCGCCCGGCACACCCGCGGCGCCGACCGAGGCCATCGTGGCCGAGACGACGATCGTGAGCTGGTCGGCGACCGTGAGCTCGATGCCGTAGATCTGCGCGATGAAGATCGCCGCGACGCCCTGGTAGAGCGCGGTGCCGTCCATGTTCACGGTGGCGCCGATCGGGAGCACGAAGCTCGCGACCTCGTTGGTGACGTCGAGGTTGTCTTCGACGGCGCGCATCGTCACCGGCAAGGTGGCCGACGAAGACGAGGTCGAGAAGGCGAGCACGAGCGCGGCGCGGATCGCGCCGAGGAAGCCGAAGAAGGGCAGCTTCGCGCCGAGTCGCACGACCGGCGCATAGACGAGCGCGATGTGCAGGAAGAGGCCGAGCAGCACGACGCCGCCGTAGGCGCCGAGCGCCACGAGCACGCCGAGGCCGGTGGTGCCCACGACCTTGAAGAGCAGGGCCGCGACGCCGATGGGGGCGAGCTTCATGGCGACGTGCACGAGCACGACCATCGTGTCGTTCATGGCCGCGCAGAGGTCGATCGCGAGCCGGGACTTCTCCCGCTCGAGCAGGGTGAGCGCGACGCCGACCATCGTGGCGAAGAAGATGATCTGGAGCATCTCGGCCTTCGCGAGGGCGGCGAAGGGGTTCTCGGGCACGATGCCCACGAGCTGATCGAGCATCGAAGGCGCGTTCGCCGCGCTCTTCACGACGCTCTCGGCGTCGTAGGAGCCGAGCAGCATCGCGCGGTCGGCCTCGCTCATCAGCTTGCCGGGCTGGAGCAGGTTCGTCAGCAGCACGCCGATGCCCAGCGCCACGACCGTGGTGGCGGTGAAGTAGCCGAGCGTGCCGCCTCCCATCCTGCCGAGCTTGCGGAAGTCCCCCAGCGAGGCGATGCCGAGGATCAGCGAGAAGAACACGAGGGGGACGACGACCATCTTGATCATCGCGAGGAAGAGCCGCCCGATCCACTCCGTCCAGTCGACGAAGCGCTGGCCGAGCGTCGCGTAGCTGCGCGCGCCCGCGGCGCTCTCCTTCACCCAGCCCGTGTGCTCGGCGCCCTTCTCGGCCGCGATGCCCTCGGCGCCCAGGCGGACGACGTCCTTCTCGCCGAGCGCCCAGCCGATGTGGAGCCACTCACCCTCGCGGGCGAGCAGCCGCGCCCGCGTGACGCCCTTCGCCTCGGCGACCGCGGCCTCGCTCTCCACGGCCTGCACCACGGCGACCTTGCTTCCGAGCAGCACACCGTCGCGAGGCAAGAAGCTGGAGTTGGGGCCGAGCAGGAAGCCGAGCACGACGCCGATCGCCATGCCGATCAGGATCTTCGTGTAGAGCTGCATGCCCTTCGGCTCCGCGTGGGGGCCTGGGCGCTTCGAGCTGCTGGGCACGGCGTCGCTTGCCATCGTCGACCCTCGTTGGTGGAGCGAGCAGTATGCGCTCGATCCTCCCCGACGGGGAAACCACGCGCGAGCGTGGTTCCGAGGCCTCGCTGGTGGCGCGCTTGGCCGGCGAGGCCGACCCCACTATCCTCCGCGCGTGCTCCTTCCTTCCGTCGCTGCGCGCGCCCTCTTCATCGCCACGCTCGGGCTCGGCCTCTCGGCTGCGATGCCCGCCTCGGCCCAGCAGCCCACCGAGGGTGAGCGGCTGTTCGTCGAGGGCCGCAAGCTCATGGACGAGGGCAAGACCGAAGAGGCCTGCCAGCGCTTCGAGCGCAGCTACGAGCTCGAGGGTGCGCTCGGCTCGCTGCTGAACCTCGCGAACTGCGAGGAGAAGCGGGGGCGGCTGCGCACCGCGCTCGCGCACTGGAAGAAGGCGGCCGACACCGCGGGCGATCAACAGAAGAACCGCCTCTACGCGCTCGGTCGCGCCGGCGATCTCGAGAAGAAGATGCCCAAGGTGATGGTGCGCGTGGGTGCTTCGGTCGCCGGGGCCTCGGTGACACTCGACGGCGAGCCGGTGGCGCTCGGCGAGAAGGTGCCCGTCGACCCTGGCACGCACGAGGTCGTCGTCACCGCGGGTGCGCGCACCGAGCGCAGGAGCGTCGAGCTCGCCGAGGGCGAGACGCAGATCCTCGACATGCTCGGCGCCGTCGCTGGAGGAGAGGTGTCCGGGGGCGCTCAGGGCTCGGAGCCCGGCCCGGGCGAGCCGCCCGGCGCGACGAACCTCGCGCCCTGGGCCTGGACGAGCATCGCGGTCGGCGCCGCGAGCGCGATCGGCTTCGGAGTGACGGGCGGGATGATCTTGGCCAAATGTCCCGGGGGAGAGTGCCCGCAGCCCGACGGCAAACCCTGGGGGCTCGGCGCGGTGAACATCGCCACCGGCGTGCTCGCCGTGGCTGGCGTGGGCCTCGGCGTGACGCTGCTCGTGATCGACGCGGGCGCCGAGTCGCCGGTGCAGGTCGGCGCCGTGACCCTGCCCGGCGGCGGCGCGGCCCTCGGCATGCGCGGGAGCTTCTGAGGCGCCCGCCGCTCGCACCGCACGAGGACTCCACCATGCGCATCGCCATCGTCGGCTGCGGCTTCGTCGCCGATCTCTACATGCTCACGCTCCCGCTCCACCCCGAGCTCGAGCTCGTCGGTGTGATGGACCGGAACCCGGAGCGCGCGCGGCGGTTCTCGGAGACCTGGGGCTCGCGCATCTACGCGTCCTTCGAGGAGCTGCTCGACGACCGCTCGGTCGAGCTCGTGCTCAACCTCACGAACCCCACGAGCCACTACGAGGTCTCGCGTGCCTGCCTGCTCGCGGGCAAACACGTCTACTCGGAGAAGCCGCTCGCCTCGAAGCTCGAGGAGGCCGAGGCGCTGGTCGAGCTGGCCGAGGAGCGAGGACTCTACCTCTCGGGCGCGCCGTCGCGCCTGCTCGGCGACACCGCGCAGACGATGTGGAAGGCGCTGCGCGAGAACGCCATCGGGCAGCCGCTGCTCGCCTACGCCGAGATGGACGACGGGCTCGTGCACCGCATGGCCTACAAGAAGTGGATCAGCCGCTCCGGCGCGCCGTGGCCCTACATCGACGAGTTCCAGACGGGCTGCACCGTGGAGCACGCGGGCTACTGCCTGACCTGGCTCGCGGCCTTCTTCGGGCCGGCCGAGAGCGTGGCGGGTTTCTCCGCCGTCGCCGTGCGCGACAAGAAGCTCGACGAGCCGCTCGCGATCGACGCACCCGACTTCTCGGTCGCGTGCATCCGCTTCGCCTCCGGCATGATCGCGCGCATGACGAACTCGATCGTCGCGCCCGAAGACCACTCGATCCGCATCTTCGGCGAAGACGGCGTGCTGAGCGTCGAGGACTGCTGGAAGCCCGCCCAGCCCGTGCACCTCAAGAAGCGCATCCAGATCGCCGGGCGCTCGGTGCTGCCGCCCGTCGCGCTGCGGGCGAAGCCGGTGCGCGACCCTTACCTTCCGAAGCCCGCCAAACCGCTGAAGAAAGTCGACTACTGCCTCGGGCCGGTCGAGCTGGTGAACGCGGTGCGTGATCGCCGGCCGAGCCGGCTCTCGGCGCGCTTCTGTCTGCACATCACCGAGCTCACGCTCGCGACGCACGAGTCGATCGACGCGGGGAGGAACGTCGTCATCAAGTCGCGCTTCGATCCGATCGCGCCCATGCCCTGGGCGGTGTAGTGCTCGGCGCGTCATGCGCATCCTCACGCTCAACGTGAACGGCCTCCGCTCCGCGGCGCAGAAGGGCGTCTTCGCCTACCTCGCGAAGCAGAAGGCCGACGTCGTCTGCCTGCAGGAGATCAGGGCCACCGAGGAGCAACTCGAGGGCGCGGAGTACCAGCTCCGTGGTTACACGCGCCTGCTCTTCCCCGCCGAGAAGAAGGGCTACGCCGGCGTCGCGATCTACGCGAAGCGCGCACCCGACGAGGTGCAGCGGGGCTTCGGCGTCGCGGAGTTCGACCAAGAGGGCCGCTACCTCGAGGCTCGCTTCGGCGAGCTCTCGGTCGTCTCGCTCTACCTGCCCTCGGGCTCCTCGGGCGAGCACCGCCAGGCCTCGAAGTACCGCTTCCTCGACGCGTTCTTGCCTCACATGAAGAAGCTCGCGAAGAAGAAGCGCCACGTCGTGCTCTCCGGCGACTGGAACATCGCGCACAAGAACATCGACCTCGAGAACTGGAGGTCGAACCAGAAGAACTCCGGCTTCTTGCCCGAGGAGCGGGCCTGGCTGGATCGCGTCTACGGCGAGCTGGGCTGGGTCGACGCCTTCCGCGAGGTGAACCAGGAGCCGCGACAGTACACCTGGTGGTCGAACCGAGGGCAGGCCTGGGCGAACGACGTCGGTTGGCGCATCGACTACCAGGTCGCGAGCCCCTCGCTGCGCGGCGCCGCGCAGCGCGTCTCGATCTACAAGGATGCGCGCTTCAGCGATCACGCGCCGCTCCTCATCGACTACGAGCTGCCGAAGCTCTGAGGCGCTCGGCCCGAGTCGTCGTTGTTCGGGCGATGCTCTTCGAGCGCGCGGCTCGGGGCGCGCCGGCCGGCGTAGTGCGATGCCACGGCGAGCGAGAGCGGGCTCAGCACGTAGAAGGCCTCGAGCTGGTCGGGCAGGAGCACCGCGGCCGCCGCCGCGAGCACGCTCACCGCGAAGGCCCAGAAGAACACGCGCGCCACGAACAAGCCGAGGAAGCCCATCAGCGCGGAGAAGAGCAGCAGCTCGAAGGCCATCACGTGGGCGATCGGGGTGCGCGCGACGAAGCCGACGAGCCGGAGCCCGGCCGCGAGCAGGAGCGTGAGGCCGATCGAGCCGACGAGGTTCCGGTTGAAGGCGCTCTCGCGGATCGCGCGCCGACCGAGCCACAAGAACGGCGCGAAGGCGACGCAGACCGCGAGCGGGAACACCGGAGAGCGCGCCGAGGTGTAGGGGTCGTCGCCCATGCGTGCCTCGCGCATCACGAAGCTCAAGCCTGCGGCGCCGAGCGTGAGCACCAGGAGGAGCAGCGTGCGTGTGCCGGCCTCTCGGCGCGGGTTGTGGCGCCGAGCGGCCCTGCGCAGGCGCTCGTCCTCCTCGCGGAGTCGCGAAAGCTCGCGCTCCCTGGCTCCGATGCGCGCCGCGAGCTCGTCGCGCTCGACGGGGCTCGAGGCGAGCAGCGCGCGCGCAGCGCCCAGGGCGCCCTCTGCGAGCTCGAGCTCCACGGCGTGCTCGAGCACCTCGCGCAGGCCGCTTCGCGCGGGCTCGTTGCCGCGCCATTGAGCGAGCGCTTGCTCGAAGGCGAAGCGCGCTTCGGCGAGCTGGAGCCGGCGTTCGGCGCTCGCCTCGGGCCCGCTCGAGGCGCTCGCCGCAGCCGAGAGCCGCGCGCGCGCGAGGATCTGCTCTCCGCGGGCGGTGAGCTCGATCGAGCCGCGGTGCTCGAAGTACTCGTGGAGGCGCTCGCGGAAGGCGAGCGCCGAGGCCGGACGCGCCGAGGGATCGCGCGAGGTGGCGAGGTTCGCGAGCGCGGCGAGCTCGGCAGGGATCTCGGGCCCGTAGACCACGGGCTCGGAGCGCTCGGCGCGCTGGAGGACCTCGCGCATCGTGGTGCCGCCGTGACGAGGAGAGCGCGCGAGCACCGCGTGCAGCGTCGCGCCCAGCAGGTAGACGTCGGTGCGCTCGTCGACGTCGCGTGGATCGCCGAGCAGCATCTCGGGCGCGAGGAACATGGGGGTACCCACCGGAACGACGGGCTCGTCGTCGCGGCGCGACAGATCGAGCGCGATGCCCCAGTCGACGAGGTACACCTCGCCGAAGCGGCCGACGAGCACGTTGGCGGGCTTCACGTCGCGGTGGATGATGCCGCGTGCGTGCGCGAAGGCGAGCGTGCTCGCGACGTGCGAGAGGATCTCGAGGTGCGCGAGCAGGCGCTCGGCTGGGAAGGTGGCGAGCTCCGCCCACGCGGGGTGCTCGGGCTGGTCGAGCAGGTCCTGCCAGCTCGTGCCCTCGACGCGCTTCATGACGAGGACCGGACGGCCGTCGTCGGTCGCGCCGAGCGCGTGCACGGGCACGATGCCAGGGTGCTCCAGCGCGCCGCTGAGGCGCGCCTCGCGCAGCAGCGATCCGCTCGCGTCGGGCCGGTCGTCACGCACGAGCTTCACGGCGACCTTGCGATCGAGCGAGGCTTGCCGCGCCTCGTACACGAGCCCCATGCCACCCTCGCCGAGCAGCTCGCCGAGCTCGAGGTCGCAGCTCGCCGATCCGCTCGCGCCCGCAGGCTCGAGGCCGATCCTCGGCAGCGAGCCGACCCAGGCGTCCAAGCCGCCTCCGGCGCGCGTGGGCCCCGTAGCGTGGTTCGCGGCGGCCACCGTCGGCAGGAGCGCCATCGTCGATGGCCGCACCGTGTGGTCGAGGGCGCCCGCCGAGACGGTCTCGAGCCAGGCGGCCAGCGCGTCCTCGGGCGGCGAGCTCATCGACCGGCCAAGGATAGCCCGGCGCCGCCAGCCGAGCGCGACCCTTGGTGCTTCGACGCTCTCGGTGGGGGGCGCGCCGAGTTCAGTTCACAGCGGAGGGCCCGTGAAGTAACGGAAGCGCCCCGATGCACGTGGAGCCCAGCACCGCAGCGAACCCCGAGCGCCCCCGGATCGACGCCGAGGCCTTCCATCGAGAGATCCAGTCGCTGCGCAAGCGCATCCTCGAGTCGCTCGGCCCGGACGACCTCGCGCACCTCGAGAAGATGGAGGGCTGGGGCAAGAAGGCGACCGCGCTCGGCCTCGCCACGGCGTGGATGGGCCCGAACCCCGTCGCGATCTTGGGTTTGTCGATCGGGCGCAGCACGCGCTGGATGCTCATGCACCACATCGGGCATCGGGGCTACGACCGCGTGCCCGGCGTGAAGCCGAAGCACACGAGCCGCGTCTTCGCGCGTGGATGGCGCCGTTTCGTCGACTGGCCCGACTGGATGATCCCCGAGGCGTGGATCCACGAGCACAACGTGCTCCACCACTCCCACACCGGCGAGGAAGACGACCCCGATCTCATCGAGCGCAACACCGAGTGGGTGCACGCGCTGCCTCGCCCCGCGCGCTGGGCGCTGCTCGCCGTGCTCGCGGCGACCTGGCGCGCGAGCTACTACGCCGAGGGCACGACGGCGGCCTGGCTCGGCAAGGGAGGCACGCCCCCCACGAAGGAGGAGCTGCGCAGCACGCTCTGGCGAAGGTGCTGGCTCCCCTACGCGCTGCTCCAGTTCGGCGCGCTCCCGCTCGCCTTCGCGCCGCTCGGTCCGCTCGCGGTCGGCTCGGTCGCCATCAACTCGATCGCCGCCGACGTGCTCACGAACCTGCACACCTTCCTCGTGGTCGGGCCGAACCACGCAGGCGACGATCTGCACCGCTTCGAGGGTCGCCCCGCGTCGAAGGCCGAGCACTTCGTGCGCCAGGTCGTGGGCTCGACGAACTACGCGACCGGGGGCGACCTCGGCGACTTCCTCCAGCTGTTCCTCAACTACCAGATCGAGCACCACCTCTTCCCGGACATCCCGATGCTCGCCTACCAGCGCGTCCAGCCCGAGGTGAAGGCGCTCTGCGAGAAGTACGGCATCCCCTACGTGCAGGAGAGCGTGTGGAAGCGCTTCGCGAAGATGGCGCGCATCTTCGTCGGCGACGACAAGCAGCGCCGCGACGCGAGCGAAGCCTTCGGCATCGCGGGTTGAGCGAAGGATGAAGCGGCGCTCGCTCCTCGCAGCCCTGATCTGTGCTTCGGCAGAGGGTTGCTCGAGCCCGCCGCCTCCGCCGCCGCCTCCACCTCCTCCGGAGCGCCCGGCCGATCCCGGTCCGGGCTCGATGGAGAGCGAGATCGGCGGCATGAACGAGGAGGCCGTCGAGCGAGCCTTCGCGGGCATCCAGCCTCAGGTGCTCGAGTGCGTGAACGAGGGCGCGAAGCGCATCAAGGAGCTCGGCGGGCACTTCGAGCTCTCGCTCAGGATCGACCGCGAGGGCGAAGCGCGCTGGGTGTACCTGCGCGCCTCGACGCTCGGTGACCGCGGCGTCGAGAAGTGCATCGCCAGCGTGGCCCGCGCCTACTCCTGGCCGAGACCGGTCGGCGGAGAGGGCCTCGCGAACCGCGCCTTCGACATCGACGCCGGGCGCGCGCCCGTCGAGTGGGAGGAGAAGCGTGTGCGCAGGGCGCTCGAGCTCGACGCCGGCAAGCTCGCGCGCTGCCGCGGGCGCAACACGGGCAGTTTCCGCGTGACGGGCTACGTGCGCCCCGACGGCAAGGTCGTGGGCGTCGGCGTCGCTCCGCCCGACGCCGACTCCGAAGAGGCCGCCGACTGCATCGCGGAGACGGTCGGTCGCTGGCGCTTCGGATACATCGGTCGGCGCGCCGCGAAGTTCAGCGTCGTGCTCGAGCCCTGACGGTCGACGCGGGCCTGCTCGCGCGCGCAGCCGCCCACGCCGGGTGGTATCGTCGCGAGCGATCATGCGCCACTCGCTTCGCTTCGCTCTCGCGCTCCCCTTCGCGCTCCTGTCGGGCTGCTTCGGCATGTGCGGCCCGAGCGGCCCCAGCCCGGAGGCGAGCTGCGTCGACGATCCGGCGCCCTCGGGTGGCCGTCCGACCATCGTGCTGGGCTCCACGACCGACGGCGACTTCGAGCGCCTCTCCGCCGGGCAGACGCTCCCGCTCGACTACGGCGACCAAGGCGGGCAGCACTTCTACTACTCGATCAAGGCCTACGGCGCGGACGAAGACGCCTTGGTCTTCGTGAGCTTCTTCCGCGACGGCATCGATCCGGTCGACGGCGAGGGCGGCGCAGGCGGCGAGGGCGGTGCGGGCGGCGCGGGCGGTGGCGCTGCTTCGACGACGAGCTCGAGCAGCTCGGGCGGCTTCGAGGAAGAGGAGGGGGACTTCAGACCGACCGACCTCGTCTTCTTCTCCGAGTATTTCGAGAGCGGCGACTGCGAAGGCGAGTGGTTCCAGATCGACGACCTCTTCCTCCAGGTGCCTCGCGCACAGGACACCGCAGGCCTCTTGCGGGTGCAGCTCGGCCGCTGCGGCGCCTCGGGCTGCCCCTACGACGCGAGCGGCAACTACGTTCCCGAGGAGGTGCTCGCGACCGCCGAGGTGCGCCTGCGCTACGTGCCCTGAGGGCCGCCCGAGCCCGAGCAGGCCCCTCGAAGGCGTTGCGGGCCCCACCTCGCTCGGGCACTCTCCTCCGCCGTGAGCCTCTTCGATCGTGACGCGAGGGCCTTCGCCGAAGCTCTGTTCGCCGGGCCGGAGGGCCCGCCTCCCGACGAGCGGCTCCGCTGGCTCGTCGCCGATCTCGCCGACTTCCTCGAACAGTCCGGTCCCCGCGCCTGGGCGGTGATCACCGGCGGGCTCGAGGTCGCGACCTGGCTCGCGCCGCCGCTCATCGGCAAGCTGCCGCCGCTCTCGCGCCTCAGCGTCGAGGAGCGCTGCCGCGCGCTCGACAAGCTCGAGCACTCGCCGGCGGGGCTCCCGCTGCTCGCCGTGAAGGCGATCCTCTGCATCCTCTACTACGAGCACCCCGACTCCCTCGCGGAGATCGGCGTCACCAAGCCCGGCGAGAGCGCCCCTGGTTGCCTCGTCGAGCTGCGACGCCCGGCGGCGTCGAGCGGAGGTGCGGCGTGAGCGGAGAGCCGTTCGTGGGCCGGGCGCGCGTGAACGAAGCGAGCCGTGAGGGTCGCGACCTCGAGCTCGACGCCGACGTCGTGGTCGTCGGCTCGGGTGCGGGTGGTGCCGTCGTCGCCGCGCTGCTCGCCGAGGCCGGCCGGCGCGTGATCGTGCTCGAAGAGGGGCCGAACGTCTCGGTCGACGAGATCCAGTCGATGCGCCCGAGCCAGCACATGCGCCGCGCGTGGCGCGACGGCGGCATGACGGTCGCCGTCGGCGTAGGTGACACGCCGACGATCAACGTCACGATGGGGCGCGCCGTGGGTGGCTCGTCGATCCTCACCGGCGGCGTGTGCTTCCGCACGCCCGAGCACGTGCTCTCGACCTGGGAGGAGCGCCTCGGCCTGCCGCAGTTCTCCCCCGCGAAGCTCGACGCGTACTTCAGCGAGGTCGAGCGTGCGATCCACGTCGAGGAGGTGCCCGTCGAGATGCGTTCTCGCTCGACGCAGCTCTTCGCCGAGGGGGCCGAGAAGCTCGGCTACGCGATCGAGCCCTTGCGCCGCAATACGATGGGCTGCAACGGCTGCGGTCGCTGCAACTTCGGCTGTCCGCACGGCGCCAAGCTGAGCGTCGACATGACCTACCTGCCCCGCGCGACCGCCGCCGGCGCCGAGCTGTGGAGTGACTGCCTCGTCGAGCGCGTGCTCGTCGAGGGAGGCCGCGCGGTCGGCGTCGAGGGCACGATCCTCACGCGGCCGCGTGGGCTCGCGGGCAAGCTCGGCTTCGGCCGCGCACCGAAGCTGCGTGTGCGCGCCAAGCAGGTCGTGATCGCCGCGGGCAGCTACCACTCGCCGCTGCTCCTCGAGCGGAGCGGGGTCGGGCGCGCCTCCGGGCAGGTCGGCCGCAACATGACGCTCCACCCTGCCTTCCGCATGTTCGCGCGCTTCGAGGTGCGCGTCGAAGGCTGGCGCGGCGCGCTGCAGAGCGCCTACTCGCGCGCGCTCGAGAGCGACGGCATCACGATGGTCGGGCTCTTCGTGCCGCCCGGCGTGCTCGCGGCGACCATGCCGGGCTTCGGCACCGAGCACGTGCGCCGCGCGGCCGACGTCCCGCACCTCGCGGTCTTCGGCGGCCTCATCCACGACGAAGGCGGCGGCACGGTGCGCCGTGGGCCCGGGCGTGAGCCCATCGTCACCTACCGCATGGCGCCGGCCGACCGCGCGCGCATCCCGCAGATCATCCGCACGATGGCCGAGGTCTTCTTCGCGGCGGGCGCCAAGGAGGTCTTCCCGCCGATCCTGGGCCAGCCCGGTGTGGGCCCCGACGAGCTGCGCACGCTCGATCTCGAACGCATCCCCGCGCTCCGCCTCGAGTGCTCCTCGCAACACCCGCTCGGCAGCTGCCGCATGGGCCGGCGTCCAGACGACTCGGTCGTCGACGTCGACGGCCAGGCTTGGGACGTGCGTGGCCTCTACGTCGCCGACGGCAGCATCGTGCCCACCAGCCTCGGGGTGAACCCGCAGCTCACGATCATGGCGCTCGCCACACGCATCGCCCACGGCCTGCGCGAGCGCCCGCTCCCCTGAGGCGGCGCCCGATCGCCGCGCTGCGTCAGCGCGGTATGCCCGTGGCAAGCTGACCGTACGGTCGCCTTACGATGACGATCTCCTGACCGACGCGGCCCGACCGGGGCGTTAGGGGAGAGAGATGCGCATCCACGTCGTCATCAACGATCGCGCACGTCGCGGCGGCGAGTCGACCGCGCGCGCGCTCGAGCAGACGCTCCCTTCCGCGCGTGTGCACCGCACGGGCTCGATCGCCGAGCTCGACGCCGTCGCCGAGCGCCTGCTCGATCAACGTCCGGACCTCGTGCTCGCCGCGGGCGGCGACGGCACGGCGCTGGCGCTCGTGAACGCCATCCGTCGCGCACGCGACCGAGGTGAACGCGCAGCCGAGGAGCGGAGCGACGGCCGCCCCAACCTCGTGGGTGCGCCGTCGCGTGGCCCGCTGCTCCGCCTCGGGCTGCTCAAGCTCGGCACCGGCAACGGCTGGGCTCGATCGCAGGGCGCACCCAGGCTGGGCTCCGGGCTCGCGCGCCTCGCGCGCTTCGTCGACGCAGGGCGCCCGAGCCGCGAGCTGCCGATGTCGCGCTTCGATCTCGTCGACGTCGAGGGCACGCTCGCGCACTTCGCCGGCACCGGCTGGGACGCCGAGCTCATCGACGACTTCCACGCGCAGAAGGACTCCCCCTACCTGCCGGAGAAGGCGCGGCACGGCCTCGTCGGCTACCTCAACGGCCTCTTCACGCGCGCGGTGCCGCGCAACCTGCAGCACCCGCGCGTCGAGGTCGAGGTCGTCAACACCGGCGCGCCCGCCATGGGCGTCGACGCGCGCGGCCGGCCCTTCGAGCTGCCCGACACCGGCCCCGGCACGGTGATGTACCGCGGCCCCTACAGCGTCTGCGGCGCCGCCACGTCGACCCAGTGGGGCTTCGGCTTCCGCGCCTTTCCCTTCGCGCGCCTCGTGCAGGGCCGCTTCAACATGCGCGTCTACACGGCGCCGACGATGCGCGCGCTCGTGCAGGCCCCCGTCACCTGGGCCGGTCGCCACCCCATGCCCGACATGCACACCTGGCTGCTCACGAGCGCGAAGGTGCGCTTCTCGCGCAGCGTGCCGCTGCAGGCCGGCGGCGATCTGCTCGGTCATCGCAGCGAGGTCGACTACGCGATCGCGGACGAGTCGGTCGACGTGCTCGACTGGCGCGCCTTCGGCAGGCTCACCGGCGCACCCGAGCGCCTCCTGAAGGACGCCGTCATCGGGCACCTGCAGCCCGCGCTCTCGCTCGGCGGCATCGTCGGCGAGTGAGCTCCCCCGAGCAGCCTCGCGGTTCGTAGCCGTCGAGACGAGCAGAGCCCGACCCCGCCAGCCGGCGGAGTCGGGCTCTAGGGCTGCCGCGGGCGCCGCTCAGCTGGCCGGCAGACCGTGGACCTCGACGTCGATGCGCCGGCGCCGCGCGGTCGCCGCGAAGGCCTTGATCGCGTCGACGACGTCGTGGTGCACCGACTTCGCCGGGCGGGCGTCGACGACGACGCGCCCGTTCTCGGGGATCTGCTCGAGCGCCGCCTGCAGCTTGCCGCGCGCGTAGAAGGGCACGTCGTGCTCGAGCTTGATGGTGACCTCGTGCTCCGACTCACGCACCTCGACGGCCTGGCCGGGGGCGCGCTTGACGGCGAAGAGCAAGGCCACGGCGAAGCCGAGGAACACGCCCTTGAGTAGATCGGTGAGCACCACCGCCGTGATCGTCACGAGGAACGGCACGAAGTGCGCGTAGCCGTGCGAGTGGGCGAGCTTGAACACCGCGGGCTTCGCGAGCTTGTAGCCCGTGAGCAGCAGGATGGCCGCGAGGCTCGCGAGCGGGATGCGCGCGAGCAGCGGGGCCGCGAGCACGACCGCCGCCAGCAGGAAGACGCTGTGGAAGAAGGCCGCGGCGCGTGTGCGCCCACCGGCGTGCAGCGAGGCGGTGCTGCGCACGACCACCGAGGTGATCGGCAGGCCGCCGAACATGCCCGAGACCATGTTGCCGATGCCCTGCGCCACGAGCTCTCGGTTGGGCGGCGAGCGACGTGCGAAGGGGTCGAGCTTGTCGATGGCGTCGACGTTGAGCAGGGTCTCGAGGCTCGCGACGATCGTGAGCGTCACGGCGAGGACCCAGACCTGCGGGTTCGTGATCGCGCCGAAGTCGGGGAAGGTGAGCGAGGAGAGCAGCTCGCTCGCCGCGGGCAGCGTGACGAGGTGATCGGCGCTGAGGCCGAGCGAGGGCACGAAGCGCAGGAAGGCCTCGTGCGCCGTCGTGCCGATGAGCACCGCCGCGAGCGGTCCGGGGACGATCTTCTGCCTGCGCAGCGCGGGCACCTTGTCGAAGATCAGCAGCGCTCCGATCGAGAGCGCGGTCACGACGACGGCGCCCCAGGACATCGCCGACAAGGCGTGCGGGATGCGCGAGAAGGTGTTGTCGCCCTGGCTCGCGAAGCTCTCGGCGCCGAAGGCCTCGGCGTCCCAGCCCACGGTGTGGGGGATCTGCTTGAGGATCAGCAAGACGCCGATGGCGGCGAGCATCCCGGAGATGACGCTCGAGGGGAACCACGACGCGACGCGCCCCGCCTTGAGCGCGCCGAGCGCGAGCTGGAGCACGCCGGCGATCACGACGGCGGCGGCGAAGGCCTCGAGGCCGAGCGAGCTCACGCCGGCGAGCACGATCGCCACGAGCCCGGCGGCAGGGCCGCTCACCGAGAGCTGCGCGCGGCTGATGAGCGGCACGACGATGCCGCCGACCACACCCGCGACGATGCCGGTGAGCGGAGGCGCGCCCGACGCGACCGCGATGCCGAGGCAGAGCGGCAGCGCGACGAGCATGACCACGATCGCCGCCGGCAGATCGGCCTTCAGGCTGTTCAGGATCGTCGGCTGCGGTTCGTCGTCTTGGTGTGTCGAAGAGGAGGTGTCCTTGCTGACCGTGACGTCTTGCATGGGCCGTCCCCTCAGATCGCGACGGCGTCGAGGCGACGCATCGGGCGCGAACGCTCGACCGACTTCGGCTTCCCGGCGAAGAGCTCGAACTGGCTCGTCTCCGAGTTGAACTGGAAGATCTCGGCCGTCTGGATCTTGAAGACCCAGGCGTGCAGGCTCAGCTCTCCACGCGCCAGCTTCGACCGCACCGCCGGGTGCGTGCGCAGGTTCTCGATCTGGAGCAGCACGTTCTCCTCGGCCATGACCGTCGTGCGATCGGTCTCGCTGAGGTGGCCGTAGTTCTCCTCGACCAGGCGGCGGGTGGGCTCGGCGTGCGCGAGCCACTTGGCGACCTGCGGAACGCCCGAGAGCTTCTCGGGGTGGAGCAGCGCCTTCATCGCGCCGCAGAGCGTGTGGCCGCAGACGACGACGTGCTTCACGCCGAGCTCGGTGATCGCGAACTCGATCGTCGCTCCCTCGCCGCCGATCTGCGTGCCGTTGTACGCCGGGATGAGGTTGCCCGCGTTGCGCAGGATGAAGAGGTCGCCCGGCTCGGTCTGCGTGAGCTCGTTCGGCGTGATGCGGCTGTCGCTGCAGGTGATGAACAGCGTGTCGGGGTTCTGCCCGTTGGCGAGCTCTTGGTAGAGCGCCTTCTGGCCGGGGTAGATCTCGGTGCGGAACTTGTGAAGTCCTTGAACTAGCTTCTGCATGTGCGTCTCCGGTGGCGACCCGCGTCGCAGCGCGACGTGGGTGTCTCGAGCTCACCGCCTCTTCGACGCGCACAGGGCCCACGGGGCGCTGTCACCACGACGGCGCGGAGCGATGGCTCCGGACGCGCGTGTAGAAGGCGGTGTGATTCAACCGAGCCCGGAGAGGCTCAAATCAGCATCGTGAAGGGCATCTTGTAGGGGCGCGGGATGTGGCGCCCGACCACCGAAGGGGCCCGCGCGACGACCCTCGCGTGCAATCGGTGGAGCTTCGATCGTCGCTGCCCGTACTCGCCCTCGGGAGAGGGCACGTCGCCCAGGCGACGCGCGGCTTGCGTCGGCTCCGGGCGGCTCGGAGTGTGGTTCTCCTGCTCGGTGGTGTCGGCCTGTTGGTTGGGGGCCAACCAGCGGGAGAGCGCCGGCCCGGGCAGGCTCAGGAACGCGACGAACGCGATCAGCGTGCGGAAAGCGAGCCTCTGGAAGGCTCTCCGCAGCGTGCGCGTCTGAAGGGTCCGGCGCGAATGCAGCATCAAGTCGGGCAGGTAGGCGCTGGAGCGCCGTCCGCGATCATCGTGACCCACGCCGCCGAGCCTGTCATGAGACTGGAAGATCACGTTTCCGTCGTCGCGGGTTGGTGGCATCCTGCGGACATGCAGCCCGGGCGTGAGCCCATCCCCGCTTGGACCTTCCTCACCAACCACGCGCACGTGTTGCTCTGTCTCGCGCGCGATCCGACCGCGCGTGTGCGCGACATCGCGACGAGCGTGGGCATCACCGAGCGTGCGGTGCAGCGCATCCTCTCCGAGCTCGAGGAGGGCGGCTACCTCACGCGCCAGCGAGACGGCCGGCGCAATCGTTACGACGTCAACGGTCGGCAGTCGCTCCGGCACCCGATCGAGATGCACAACCGCGTCGAGGCCCTCTTCGGGCTCGTCGTGCGTGATCCGGGCGGCGCGGTGGAGCCCGCTCAGCCCACGCCCGCGCCCCGCGGCTCGAAGCGTGTGACCTGAGCTGCCGCGCGACCTGAGCAGCCGCGCGACCTGAGCGCCGCGCGACCTGAGCAGCTAGGCGCCGAGCGCGTCGATGATCGTCGAGGCCGCGCGTTGGACGGCCGGCTCGTCGGGAGCGCCGCGCGGGAGCGTGCCGAGCACGGGCCCGTGACCGAGGCGCTCGAGCAGGCGCGCGTTCGTGCCGGTGGAGGCGTCGCCACGCTCCGGCAGCTGGAGCACGACGCGCGCGCGCGGCAGGTCGGCGGCTCGCTCGAGCGCGAGGCGACACGCGGCGACCTCGTGCAGCACGCCGAGGCGATCGGGTGCGACGAGCAGCAGCGCGTCGGGCGCGAGCTCGCGTACGAGCTCGAGGTTCGTCGCGCGCTCGCTGAGCGGCGACAGCAGCCCACCTGCCGTCTCGACGAGCACGAAGTCCGCGGACTGGGCGTGGACCCAGCGCACGCAGGCCGCGAGATCGAGCTCCACGCCCTCGCGCTCGGCGGCGAGCCAAGGTGTGAGCGGCGCGCCCAGACGCACCGGCGGGGCGCCGAGCGTGGGCGCCGAGCTCGCGCGGGCGAGCTGCTCGCCGTCGGAGGCTCCGGGCGCGAGCTCGTCGAAGCCGGACTCGATCGGCTTGAGCCCGAGCGCGCGATCACCTCTCGCGACGAGCGCTTGGAGCAGCACGAGCGTCGCGTGTGTCTTGCCGATGCCCGTACCCGTGCCGACGACGGCGATGCGCATGGCTGGGGCTCATACACCAAGGACCGTCGGCGTCGATCGGTCCTCGGTGGGCCGTTCGCGAGGCGGCTCGTCGTGCCTCAGGCCTCGAAGGCGATGCTCTGCTTCGGATCGAGCAGGTAGCCACCCTCGCGGGTGAGCAGGAGCGCGTCGAGCCCGAGCCGGCGCAGGGTCCAGATGGCGGTGTAGACGCGCCTCACCTGCGACTCGTAGGGGATGCGCTCCCCGGGCCAGCCGAGCTCGAAGAGCTCGTGCACGTCGAGCGCGCGGCTCGTACCGGCCTGCCGCTCCTGGATGAGCGCGGCGAGGATCCTGCGCACCGAGCAGCGGCGCGAGAGATCGACCCGCTCGGCGCCGAGCTCGAACCAGGATCCGTCGTCGGCCATGGTGCAGCTCGGCGCCCTGGGCGCGAGGCGCAGCGCCGCGTCGAGCTCGTGGAGGATGCGCCGCGCCACCGAGAGCTCGTCGTCGTGCAGGCGCGCGCCTCGCACCGCCGCGAGCACGCGATGCCCGGAGAGGGCGAGCTCACGCAGCGCCGCGCCGAGGTCCTCGGCGGTCGAGCTCGGCTCGCGGTGGAGCTCGCCGAGGGGCTGGGGGGACGGGTAGCCCTCGAGCGCGCCATGGGCGGCCGAGGAGGAGCGCCGGTCGAAGCCATCGAGCATGGCAAGGCGTGATGAGAAGATCGTGCCAACCGCAACTGCATGAATTTCCTGTGTTCTGCTCCAGATGTCAGCCGATTGACGCCGCGAACGGGGAGCGGTCCGTCAACGCGGTGCCGATCCTCGACTGCACCGGTGCTCTCGCCTCGGGCCTCCGGAGGGACGCTCGGGGTGCCGGAGCGCACCGGCGCTTCCCCGGTGTCGTCGCAAAGCTGCGAAGATGCCCCTCAGCGTGACCGTCAGGCCTGGATCGATCGTCGGCGGGGACTTCCGCATCGTCGAGCTCTTGGGCAAGGGCGGCATGGGAGAGGTGTTCGTCGCCGAGCAGCTCTCGACCTCGAAGCGCCGCGCGCTCAAGGTGATGAAGCCCGAGCTCGTGGGCGACGCGAGCCTGCTCGCGCGCTTCGAGCAAGAGGCGCGGGTGGGCGCGCGCATCGAGAGCGAGCACGTCGTGGAGGTCGTCGCGGCGGGGATCGACGTCGGCACCGGCGCGCCCTACCTCGCGATGGAGCTGCTCGAGGGGGAGCCGCTCGATCGCGCCATCCAGCGCACCGGACCGATGCCGCTCGCCGACGCGAGCGAGGTCTTCGCGCAGCTCGGGCATGGCCTCGCCGCTGCGCACCGGGCGGGCGTGGTGCACCGCGATCTGAAGCCGGAGAACGTCTTCATCGCGAGCTCCAGGCAGCAGGGCCAGCGCTTCAAGTTGAAGATCCTCGACTTCGGCATCGCGAAGCTCACCGCCGAAGCGGCGCACCGCACGCAGATGACGATGTCGCTCGGCACACCGCGATGGATGGCGCCCGAGCAGACCGGCGGCGCGCAGATGATCTCCTGCGCCACCGACGTCTGGGCGCTGGGGCTCATCGCCTACTGGATGCTCACGGGGCGATACTACTGGAAGCACGCGGTCGGCGGCCCGAGCGACTCGGTGATGACGCTCATGCGCGAGGTGCTGTTCGAGCCTCTCGTGCCGGCCTCGCTGCGCGCGCGCGAGCAGGGCGTCGCGCACCTGTTGCCCGAGGGCTTCGACGCCTGGTTCGCGAGCGCCGTCGCGCGCGAGCCGAGCGCCCGCTTCGCCGAGGGCGGCGCGGCCATCGCGGCGCTGCTGCCGCTGCTCGCGCGCGCCGCGAGCCGACCGGGCTCCACCGGAGGCTACGTCACGGGCCCGGTCGCGCGCACGGGCCACCACACCGACGTCTTCGGCGAGACGGTGGCGCGGAGCCTCCGGCGCCCCACCCAGGGCAAGTCGCCGTGGCTCGCGATCGTGATCGCCGGGCTCGTGGGGCTCGTCGTGATCGGCGGCATCGCGGGCGTGCTCCTCGTGCAGCGCTACCGCGAGCGCGAGGAGGAGCTGGCGCGCGAGGCGAAGCGCGAACGCAAGGCGAGGCTCGAGGAGCGCAAGAAGCGCGAGGCCGACGAGGAAGACGAAGACGAAGCCCAGGAGGATCCGCCGATCCCGATCCAGCCGGACCCGATCGCGCCGAGCGCGGTGAACCTGAGCGGACGATGGACGATCTCGCTGGGCCAGAACCCGGGCGGGGCCAGCCGCTACACCGGCGGCGCGGTCTTCGAGCCCTACGGAGAGAGCCACCGCATCCGCTGGTCGATGGGGCACGAGGGGCTCGCCGTCCAGAACGCAGGCGTGGTCGGCGTCGTCTACGGGGCGACCTCGAGCGCCTTCGACGGCTCGGTGCTCGCGTGCGCCGTGCGAGGCGGCGTGATCGACTGCCGCACCAGCTCGGTGCGTAGGAGAGGTGCGCTCGCTGCGCACACCTTCCAGGGCCCGGGAGGGCTCTCGGGCAGCTACTCGCTCGTGAAGTCCAGCGATGGTCGATCGGGCAAGCTCGTGCTCACGAGGAGCGGCGAGGTGCTCACGGCGCGCCTCGAGCTCAGCGGATGGGACGGCGAAGCGGGCGTGGGGATCGTTCGGGGGGACGCGCTCGTGCTCGGGGTGTCGACGACGCCCGGCGCGGTCGGGGTCGTCGCCTACGAGCCCGCCGCGAACCTGCTGACCGGCACCTGGCTGCCGCCCGGTGGGCAGCTCGTCGGTCGCGAGACGCTCTCGAGGCTCTGAGGGGGGTGGGGCTTGCGCTCCGGCCGGGTTCGGCTAGGGTGCTCGCTGACTCAACGACCGTTTTCGCACTGACGAGCAGCTCCTCCGTTCTCGGCCAACCCGCCTTCCGGACCGCCCATCTTCACTGCGCACGCGGCCCATTCGGACTCCGGCGCTCGTCTCGATTCGGTCGCCACTCCGGCCCAACCCATGGCGCAAGCCTTGGTTCGGCCGGCTGCGAACGGCCTCTCGGCCGGCCCTCGGGTCGGTCGTCGAGCGCTCGCTCGGTCTTCGGTGGGGCGTTGACTCGAAGGCCCGCGGCGATCGCGCCCGGGCATCCCGCAACGGAGCGTCGGTCGTCCTCGAGGATGGGCCGGCGCGAAAGAGAGCATCTCATGAGTACTCGTCTCTACGTCGGCAACCTTTCCTTCAACTCCACCACCGACTCGGTGCGCAGCGCGTTCGCCGGCATCGGTGAGGTGTCCGACGTGCACGTCGTCACCGACCGCGACAGCGGTCAGTCGCGCGGCTTCGCCTTCGTCACGATGTCCAGCCCGGCCGATGCGCAGCGCGCGATCGCCGAGCTGAACGGAGCGCTGCTCGACGGCCGCGCCCTCCGCGTCAACGAGGCGCAGGAGCGCCCGGCGCGTGGCGGCGGCGGCGGCGGTGGTGGCTTCGGCGGCGGCGGCGGCGGTGGCGGTCGCGGCGGTGGCGGTGGCGGCGGCGGCCGCTGGTGATTGACCGGGGGGCCTCGGCCCTCCGAGAAGAGCCCGTCGTTCGCGAGAACGGCGGGCCTTCTGCGTCCAGGTTTCCAACTCACCCGAGCTCGCGGCCCGACATCCGGCCCCGGCGATCGACGGTGTCCCCACGACTGGAGCACACGTGGCCAATCCCAGCGTCCAGAAGCGCCTGAAAGAGAAGAAGCGGCAGGAGAAGCAGCGCGAGAAGGAGGTCGAACGCCTCCACCGCAAGGCGAACAAGCCTGCCATCGACGCCGAGCCCGGCGTCGACCCCGATATCGCCGGCATCATCCCGGGCCCTCAGCCCCGGCTCGACGAAGACGAAGTCGGCTTCGAGGTCTGAGGCTCGCGGTCTGAGGTTCGAGGCCTGTGGGCCGACGCGTCGAACGGGTCGTCGCCTCCGCTGCTCGCGATCAGCGCTTGCGCGGAGGTGATGCCTGTGACGCCGACCGAGCGGCGCTGCTCGGCTTCTGTGGAGGCTTTCGCAGGGCGCTGAGCTTCGCGGCGGCTGCAGCGAAGCGCACGTCGAGAGACGCACCCGAGACGAGCGCGCTCGTGCCGGGCGCATCGAGCTCGGCGAGGTAACGGATCGCGGAGGGCGCGTCGCCCAGACGCAGCAGCGTCTTCGCGTGTGCGCGCATCGTCGCGCCCACGACCTGGCGCGTGCGCTCGTCGCTCTCGGGCGCCGTCGCGCAGGCGAGCAGGGGGCGCATGCGCTCGAGCGTCGAGTCGACGCTCGGCTTGCGGTCGGCCTTGCCGAAGGCCTGCGTCTCGATCGAGAGCCACGGCCCATCGAGCGTCGCGTGCGTGAGCGCCCGCGCGTCCCAGCCGCGGTCGAGCTCGGCGTGCAGCAAACGTGCGCGCGCGAGCTCGCTCTGCGCGTACTCGTCGGCGCGGCCCGTGAGCGCGAGGCTGCGCAGGAGCGGCTCCACGTGACGCTCGCTCACGAGCAGATCGCTCGCGATGCGTCCTCTGCGAACGAGCCGGAGCGGGATCACCAGCACGTCGGGGCGGCGGCCCTCGACGAGCTGGGCCGTCAGCAAGCGCCAGGTGGTCGTGGGGCGGTCGACCTCGAGGGCTGCGCTCGGATCGAGGTCGACGAGCGCGGCGCGGGTCCACTCGAAGGCGCCGAGCTGGCTCGAGCGGTCGGCGCTCTCGCCAGCCTGCTCGACGACCAGCGCGATCACCGTGGCGTCGAAGGCGACGAGCAGGGCTGCGGCGGCCTTGGCGAGCGGCACGCGCATCGCGATCAAGCGGCTCACCGCGTAGAACGCGCCCGCGACGTGCGCGATGCCCGCCGCGCCGAGCGCGAGCATGCGCAGGGCGCCCAGGCCGAGCTCGGGGCTCGCGCTGCGAAGGAGCACGACGTCGAGCACGGCGAAGCTCGCGAGCGTGGCCCCGAGCGCGCGCGAGCGTGGGTGCACGAGCAGGACGGCGAGACCAGCGGCGGCGAGCAGCGCCGGCACGAGCCCGAGCTCGCCCACGAGCGAAGTGACGAGGCCGAGCTGGGGCTCGGCCGAGGGCTCGACGAGCGCAGCGCCGAGCCAAGGCGCGCCGAGATCGAGCGGGCGCCCGGCGGCGAAGGATCGCAAGACGGGAGGCGCCGCGCCGAGTGCGAGGCCGAGCCCGAGCGCTCCGGCGGCCGCGCCGATCATGCGACGAGGGATCGGCGCACCACCCGCGCAATCGCCGGGCATGGTGCGCCGCGCGAACCAAGAGGCGCCGATCGCGGCGCAGCCTGCGAGCCCCGCGGCTGGTAGCTCGGCGAGCGAGAGCCCGAGCGCGGCGCCCGCCACGGCGAACAGCCTGCGGTGGGCACGAGCGTCGCCGAGCGCGCGTTCGACGCTCGCGACAGCCCAGAGCGCCAGCGCCACACCCACGAGCGTCGAGCCCGCGACCGTGGCCTCTCCCTGAAGCGCAGGGGTCATCGTCGCCGCGAGCGCGGCCAGCATGGAGAGACCGGGCGCGAGCCAGCGCGAGCGCTGGGGCTCGCCGAGGCCCTCGAGCTCGCCGAGCGCGCGGTGGGCCAGCTCGAAGAGCGCGAGCGCGATGGCGGCGAGCGCGAAGACGGAGACGAGGCTCGCGCGGAAGACGAGGGAGCCGAGTGGCACGAGGCTCGCGAGCTGAACGAGCGCCGTCGAGACGCCGCCGCCCACGCCGAGGCCCGAGAGCGCGACGTCACGCAGCAGGCCCAGATCCGAGCGCCAGTGCGGCAAGCTCGAGCTGCGCCACAGCGCCACGGCGAGCGGCAGGCTCCACGCGAGGAGCCGCGCGAGCGCGACGGGCGTGGTCTCTGTCCGGCGTTGGCCGCCTTCGTGGGGCTGCATGAGCGGGGGATATCGAGGTGCGCGGAGCAGGCGCGGGGCGCGGCCCGGGCGTCGAGCTCTCCGGAGCCTCCCTCGGTTGCTAGGCCGGCGGGCGCGGGCTGGCCAAGTTTCGCGGTGCGCCATTCGAGCTATCGACGGCGAGCCTGCGCGTAGCTAAAGACTCCGTCACCGTGGCAAGGTTCATCGACGAGCTCAAGCGCACCCACCGTTGCGGACACCTGCGTGCCGCCGACGAGGGCAAAGAAGTCGTTCTCTTCGGCTGGGTCGCGTCGCGTCGCGATCACGGCGGCTGCGTGTTCATCGATCTGAGGGATCGCACCGGCATCACCCAGATCGTCTTCGACCCGGCCTACGCCGACCCTTCGACCTGGAAGGATCGCGGCGGCGTGCCTGCGGGCTTCGACGCCAAGCTGCTCGACGAGGCGCACGGCCTCGCCGAGCAGGCGCGGACCGAGTGGGTCGTCGGCGTGCGAGGCGTCGTGCTCTCGCGCGGCGCGAACAAGAACCCGAAGATCCCCACGGGCGAGATCGAGGTCATGGTCCTCGAGGCCACGGTCTTCAACCGCGCCGACACGCCGGCCTTCGAGATCGCCGACGACCTCGACACGCGCGAGGAGATCCGCCTCGAGCGGCGCTACCTCGATCTGCGCCGCCCGCTCCTGCAGAAGAACCTCGTCATCCGTCACGAGATCAACCGCGCGACGCGCAACTACCTCTCCGACCAGGGCTGCCTCGAGCTCGAGACGCCCTTCCTCGTGAAGTACACGCCCGGCGGTGCGCGCAACTTCCTCGTTCCTGCGCGCCTCTCCCCGGGGAAGTTCTTCGCGCTCGCCGAGAGCCCGCAGCTCTACAAGCAGCTCTTCATGGTGGCGGGCATGGACCGCTACTTCCAGATCGTCAAATGCTTCCGCGACGAAGATCTGCGCGTCGATCGGCAGCCCGAGTTCACGCAGATCGACATCGAGCTGAGCTTCACGAACCAAGACGAGATCTTCAGGCTCGTCGAGGGGCTCGTCTTCACGATCTGGCAAGCGGCGCTCGGCGTCGATCTGCGCGAGACCTACCCGAGCGGGCAGTTCCCCGAGATGCCCTTCGAAGAGGCGATGCGCCTCTACGGCAGCGACAAGCCCGATCTGCGCTTCGGGCTGCCGCACGTCGACCTCACGGATCTCGTGATCGAGAAGGAGGGCTGCGGCGTGCCCTTCTGGCAGGAGATCCAGCAGCGCTACGCCTCGGGCGCGCTGCGCGACGACCTGCGCCCCGAGATCGTGAAGGCGCTCGTCATCCCCGCGGCGGCGAACCTCTCGCGACCGCAGCTCGAGGACCTCGAGAAGGGGCTCAAGGAGATCAAGGGCTTCCGCGGGCTCGCGCGCGCCAAGATCGCCGACGACGGCAGCTGGACGCAGTCGCCGCTCTCGAAGTCGATCACCGACGAAGCGCGCCTCGCGATCAACGCGGCCTGCGATGCCAAGCCGGGCGACGTCATCTGCTTCCAGTTCGGCAAGGAGAGCCTCGTGAACACGGTGATGGCGCGCCTGCGCAGCGACATCGCCAAGCGCATGAAGCTCATCCCCGAGTACGGGCACGGCGGTCGGTTCAATTTCCTCTGGGTCGTGAACCCGCCGCTCTTCGAGTACGACGAAGACGCGGGGCGCTACGTCGCCGCGCACCACGCCTTCACGCGGCCGGTCGACGAGCACGTCGCGCTGCTCGAGACCGATCCGGCCAAGGTGAACTGCTACCGCTACGATCTCGTGCTCAACGGCTTCGAGATCGGCGGCGGCTCGGTGCGTCTGCACGACCCCGAGGTGCAGAAGCGCGTCTTCGCGACGCTCGGCATCGGCGAGGAGGAGTCGCGCGAGAAGTTCGGCTTCCTGCTCGACGCGCTCAAATCGGGGGCGCCGCCGCACGGCGGCATCGCGCTCGGCATGGATCGCCTGGCGATGCTGCTCACCGGCGCGCAGACGCTCCGCGACGTGGTGCCCTTCCCCAAGACGAACCAGGCGACCGATCTGCTCACCGGCGCGCCGGTCGCGGTCGACGCCACGCAGCTCGCCGATCTGCGCATCAAGTCGGTCTGAGCGTGCGCGCCCGAGTCGCGATCCAGGGCCGGCGCCCGAGCCTCCTCCTGAGGCTCGCGGCGGCGGCCCTCGTCGCGTGCGCGGCGGTCGCGTGCGGCACGCCGCTTTCGGTCTACCCGATCGTCGGAAGGCAGTACGACGCCGCGGAGGACTGCCTCGGCGCGGAGGGCACGCTCGACGTGCTCGAGGGCACGGCCCCGGGGGACTCCTGCCTCGAGCCGAGGTGCCTCCTGACGACGGACACGAACGAGCTCTTCGTGTCGGCCGTGTGCGTCGAGCTCGCCGGCTTCGACGACGTGACCGACGAAGAGCCGCGCCGCCCCGAGTGCGAGGCTGCGCTGCTGGCCTGGGACGAGGAGCGTTACTGCGAGTGAGGCTGGGCGCGGGCCCTCGCGGAGGGCGCCGCTGCCGCCGGTTTCGCTCGGGGTCTCGCGTTCTGCAGCGAATCGAGTCGCCGGCAACGCTTCAGCGGAGAGGGAGGGATGCACTTCGCGCCCGCTGCTTCGCAGCGTGCGCTCCGTGGCCCTCGCTGGACTCCGTCCAGCTGCGCTGGACTCCGTCCACCTCGGGTCGAACCCTCGACCTCGGGGTCTCGCGTTCTGCAGCGAATCGAGTCGCCGGCAACGCTTCAGCGGAGA
>CALKVW010000150.1 GCA_938004785.1 uncultured Polyangiaceae bacterium | reverse complement strand
GCTCCGACGCCGTGCCCGGTCGTGTGCTCGGGCTCCGCGCGGGCGGGATCGACGAGCCATGCCCGGCGCGCGACGCTCCCACCTCCGGCGGAGCTTCGCTCGGCGCGCTCCGCCCCACCGCAGCGAACGGGAGGGGTGTGCCGGCGGCGCGAGGCGCGATGAACGGCAGCGGTGAAGCGGCGCGCGCTCGCGCCGGCGCTCGCTCGCTGGCCGAGCGCGCATGGTTCGGCGGAACCGACGCCACGCCTGCCCTGGGGCGCTCGCTCGGCAAGGTCGAGCTGCGCGCGCCGGGCACGCGTGCGGGGATCTCCTCGTCGAAGGCATCCGAGGGGTCGACCGCGATGCCGTGCTCCGCGAAGCCGAGCTCGAGATCCGCGCGGCGCGCGCGCGGGGCGACGCCCTCCACCTGCTCCACCTCGAGCGACGGCAGGTTCGGAGCGGCGAGCGCGCTCGAGCCCGGCGCGGCGAGCGCCTGGAGCTTCTGGCTGGAAGAAGTGGAGCGACGCGCCGGAGCGGGCGCGCTCGACGCCGGCCGGATCGTGGCCTCGCGTGGTTCGAGCACGGTCTCCGCGCGCTCCAGCTCACGCTTGGAGGAGGCGCCCGGCTCGGCTCCTTCGCTCGCCGGTTCGATGGCGCGCGCCCACTGCAGGGAGACACGCCCGGGCCGAACGCTCTTCGCGCCCCCCGATGGCGCGGTGGACTGCGTCGCCGAGCGTGCGGTCTGTGCGCGGTGCCGGTCTGGGGAGCGCGCTTGACTCTTGCGCCACTCGAGCAGCTCCGCGCCGACCTTGCGCACGGCGAGGATGCGGTGAGCGCCCTGCAGGCCGGCCTTGTACTGCGCGGCCAGCGCGTCGATGTGGGACTCTTCGAGCGAGTCTGCTCCGAGCGCGAGCAGGTCCAGAGCGACCTTGCGCCGGTCGAGCGCGGTCACGTCGGCCGAGCCGTGCTCGACCGCCCACTGCTCGAAGCTCGCCAGGCTCTGCTCGTCCACCGCACCCCCAAGCCCGCCCGTGCCTGCGGTCTGCCCCGAGAGCATCGCACGAGGCGGTTCACGAAGCGAAAAGGCGACAAAAACCGAAAGGCCCCGGTGGAGTCACCGAAGCCAGTCGGGGCGAGAGGATTCGAACCTCCGACCCCTTGACCCCCAGTCAAGTGCGCTAACCAGGCTGCGCTACGCCCCGGCCGTTCGAGCCGAAACCGACTGAACGAGGCGCACCCTAGTCGATGGTGCCGTACTTGAGAAGCACTATTCTCCAGCCGTCGGATCGGGTCGCTGGGGAGGCCTCGCTGGTCTATAGTCGCGACGCTGTGAGATTCGGAGCCGCGCTCGTCCTCGCCGCGGTGCTCGGCGCCGCGTTCACCGGCTGCGCCCCCAGGGGTGCCACCCCCGAACCCGCCACCCAGAGCCGGCAGGCCCCGGCTGGGCAGCTCGCCCTCCCCTCCGAGAGCTCCGCGGCGTCGGGCACGGCCCTGGGGGTGCTCGCGACAGCCGAGGTCGACGACACGGAGCACGAGCACGACCACGAGCACGACGATCACGGGGAGGAAGAGCCCGACGACGGCGAGGCCGACCCGAGTGTGGTCGATGACGGCGCCGACTGGCAGACCCTGACCGCTTCGGCGCGCTGCCACGCCGGCCTCGACCACGCGACCTGCCCGCTCGCCAACGCCCGCTCACCCCTGCAAGACCTCTCCGAGGCCGAGATCCGGAGGCGGCTGCGCGACGACCCCGCCTCACTCGGGCCTCTCTCGATCGGCGCCGCCAGCCGAGGCCGGCTGTTGAACGGGGTCCGGATGCCCGCCGGGGAGCGCTGGACCCTGACCGACCCAGCGCACGCTTGGGGCACCCCCGAGACCGTGGAGTCGCTCATCCGCGCGATCGACCGCGTGCACGCCGTCCACCCGGGCACCCAGCCGCTCGTCGTCGGCCACCTCTCGGCCAAAGGCGGAGGCCGGCTGCGGCCTCACAAGAGCCACCAGTCGGGCCGCGACGTCGATCTGGGCTTCTACTACGCCGATCCCAGCAAGGGCTGGTACGCGGTCGCGAACGCGAAGAACCTCGATCGAGCGCGGACCTGGACGCTCGTGAAGGCGCTGCTCGAGAGCGGGACCGTCGAGATGATCCTCGTCGACACCTCGCTGCAGAAGCTGCTGCGCGACCACGCGCTCTCGGCAGGCGACGATCCGGCCTTCGTCGACGAGGTCTTCCAGATCAGCGGCAAGAGCCGCTTCCCCCTGATCCGCCACGCGAAGGGACACGCCACGCACCTGCACGTGCGCTTCTTCAGTCCGATCGCGCAGGCCTCGGCGAAGATCGCCTCGCCCTTCCTGCCCAAGCCGCCGCCCGTCGCCGAGGAAGTCGCCGAAGCGCAGGCGAAGAGCCACAAACCCGGTGTGAAGCCAGGCCAGCCCGGGAGCGAGCCACCCAAGGCGAGCTACATCCTCCATCGGGCGCGCAGCGGCGACACGCTCGACTCACTCGCGCGGCGCTACGGCACGACCGTCGAGGCGATCAAGCAGGCCAACGGCCTCAGCAAGAACGCCATCAAGCAGAAGCACGTCTACAAGATCCCGAAGCCTGCCGCGCCAGCCGAGACGAAGACCGCGAGCGGCTCGGCGGGCGCACCACGATCACGCGCGCGCAAGTGAGGCGCACGCTCGCCTGAGCGTGCGCACGTTCACCTGAGCGTGCGAAGCCGCCGACTCGGCTCAGGGCGCGCTCGGGGCGGGCGGCACGCCGGGCGGGACCTCGTCTGCGGGCACGAGCCTCGCGACGACCGTGCCCTTCGCGGCGCCGCTCGGCGTGACGCCGAGGAAGACCTGCTCCGCCGTGCCCGCGCCGGTGCCGCGGAACACACCCTGCTCGTCCGTGCCGAAGGACGCCACGATCTCGATGCCCTTGATGAAGATGTCGGGCAGCTCGATGTCGACGTCGGCCGCGAGGTTCGCGAAGCGCACGCGGTCGCCGTCGGCGGCGACGCAGCCCTGCACCTCGAAGGAGTAGCCGACGGGCGGCGTGACGCTGGGCACGAAGTCCGGGTACTCGTCTTCGCTGCCGGCCTTCGTCGACGGCACGACGCAGGCCTGAGATGGCAGCGTGCGGCAGGCCTCGGAGGCGTCGCAGGCAGGCGAGCAGCGCGAGACGTCCGGGTTGCGATCGGCGTTGGTGAACTGGCCCACGAAGGCGCCCGTCGCCGGGTCGACGTCGATCGAAGCCCAGAGCTGCACCTGCGTGGCGAGCGGGGTCTCGACGTCGAGCAGGATGAAGTAGGTCCCGCTCGGGAAGGCGTCCGTCGCGCCGGCGTCGGCGCAGGAGAACTCGTAGCCGAACAAGAGGCGCTGCCGCGTCTCGGTGGTGTTTCCCTCGGCGTCGGAGAGCCCGGGCTCGATCAGCACCGCGAGGCTCGGCCCGACCGGCAAGGTCTCCTGGAGCACGATCTCGATGCTCATGCGATCGGGCGCGAGAAAGGCCTGGCCGCGGAAGTCCTCGTCCGGCTTGGCCGGATCGTAGGCGTAGAACTCGCCGAGCGAGGTGTTCGGGTCCGCGTCCTCGTCGCCGAGGTTCCCCTCGACGTCGGTGACGAGCGGCGCGACCTTGAACTTCAGCGAGGCGGCCTCGACGGGCTCGCTGAAGGCGAGCACGATCGACTTCGTCGGGTCCGGGAGCACGCCCTTGTCGCTCAAACCGACGATCTCGACGCGCGGAGGAGAGTCGTAGGTCTCGCAGCTCGCGAGCAGGAGCGTGGTGCCGAGCGGGAGGCCGAGCAGAGAGGCGAGGCTTTGGAGCTTCATGGTCGTTTGTGGCTGCGGCTCAGCGGAAGCGGGGTTGGCTGCGGCTCAGAAGAAGAAGGTCGTACGGCCCTGGAGCAGCACGCTGCGCGCGGCGTCGCCGTTCTCGTCCTCGAAGGCGTCGCCGGGGAAGAAGACCGCGCCTTCGAGGTCGAGCGCGAAGTGGTCCAAGAACCGCCACTGCGCGCGCAGATCGATCTCGGCGCCGTAGAAGCTGCCGGGCGCGCCACCCGCGAAGTTCACGAGGTCGTCTTCGACCTGCTCTCCGTCGCGCGCGAGCAGCGACTGCACCGGATCGACGACCGGCTCGGCGGCCCAGGCCACCAGCACGCCGGTGCGGAAGAGCACGTTGCGGTGCGGGCGGAAGTCGAACTGCGGGAAGACCGCGAAGGCGTTGGTGAAGGAGCCGCGCGTGTCGATGGCGTCCACCGGGAAGGTCGTCGCGCCGAGGCGGCGCAGCGTCTCGGTGGCGGCGGCGGCGGCGCGCGCAGACTGGAAGCGCAGCACGTGCTCGAACATCAGGAGGCCCACGTTCGTGTCGGGCGCCCAGACGAACTGCGACAGCGGCGTGCGAGCCTGCGGATCCGCGTCGCCCGAGGCGTAGTTCACCTCGACGTAGGCCGAGATGCCCGGCTGCTGCTCCTCGCCCGCGCGCACGACCGGGTGGTCGTAGCGCACGACGCCGCGCGCTCCGAACTGGAGGATCTTCTGATCGACCACCGGATCATTGCTGATCACACGGTATGCCTCCGCGATCTCACGCGTCGAGCCCACGTTGGCCGCCGCGTCGAGGCCGATGAACACGGGGCCGAAGCGCGCGATGGTGCGCCCGCCGAAGATCGCCACCTGGCTGCCGGTGGCGTCGCTCCAGCGCGCGACGCCGTAGCCGAGCGCGAAGACGTCCTTCACGACCGGCGCGTCGGCGTAGTCCTTCGCCCGGTAGAACACCGCGCCGCCGACCTGGCGGGCGTCGTCGGCGAAGAGGTTGATCTCGTCGCTCACGAGGTGATCGTAGAAAGCGGCTACGAAGAGGCCGTTGTCGATCGAGAGATCGCGCTGCTCCTTGGGCTTGAAGGCCTCGAGCGGCTTCGTCCCGAAGATGACGCGGTCGACGAAGTTGCCCTCGCGTGCGATGCCGAAGCGGTTCGCGCGCCCGTCACCCGTCGCGCCCTGCAGCGAGTAGCCCACGTTGAACGGCTGCCGCCCGATGCGGAAGAGCCCCACCGGCGTGAGGATCTCCCCGTAGAGCTTCCGGAAGCGGAGCGTCTTCGGCTCGCAGAGCGTGTAACCGTAGTCGTCGGCGGAGAGCGGGTTGCCCTCCTCGCCTCCCTTGTAGCCGACGCACGCGACCGTGTCGTTCGAGTTGCGGGCGTTGATCGTGGTGCCGTTCTCGCTCGAGGGCACGCCGCCGATCGTACCGTTGTCGCCCCAGAGCACGCCGTCCATGACGTCGAGGCTCGTGACGAGCTTGACCTTCTCCTGGTAGTCGACCGTTCCGTCGAGACGCAGGCGGTGCTCGATGAAGCTCGCGCGCCGCTCGGTGATCGTGTTGAGCGAGATGGGGTTGATGTACGTGCCCTGCGCGCGGTACTCGGCCGCGCCCGAGAAGCCGAACTCACCGACCGCGAGCCTGTCCGGAGCCTCCCCCGGATCGTTGTCGCTCCAAGGTTCCTCGGCCGACTGGACGGGCGCGGCCTGCGCAGGCCCAGCCGCGCAGAGCGCGGCGAGCCCCATCGCCGAAGCGAGCAACGCGGCGGCCGGCGAGCGGTGCACCGGCGGGAGAGGAGCGAGCGATGTCATGCCTCGAGCGGGTCGAAGGTCGGCCACGGTGAGGGGAGCCTACACGCTCGGAGCGGCTCGGCCGAAGCACAATCCAGAGTCGCGCGGACGGCTCGATGCACCGAGCTCAGCGCTCGTCGGGCACGGCCCTCACCTCGGCGAGCGCGGCGCGGTACTCGTCGATCAGCGGGTGAGGCGCGAGGCGGTCGACGAGCAGCGACAGCTCGTCGAAGCGCTCGAGCTGTGCGTCCCTGCCTCGCTTGAACATCGCCCAGGGGTTGCCGAAGGCCCGGCTGGCCACGACGATCGACTCGAAGTTGTCGATCTTGTCGGCGAGCGTGATGGCCTGCGCCTCCCAAGGTTTGTCGGGGAAGCGCTCGAGATAGGCCCGCTTGCGTGCCTCCCAGGGCAACGCCCGGTCGACCTCGGACACCTGCTCCACGAGCTCGGCCACCTTCGCCCCGAAGCGGCTCGACAGCTCCTCGAGGCTCACGCCGCAGTCCTCGACCACGTCGTGCAGCGCGCCGGCCGCCAGCACCTCTTCGTCGAAGCCGTGCCTCGAGAGGACCGCGACCACGCCCGCGACGTGGCTCACGTAGGGCACCGAGACGCCGGGGTACTTCCGGATCTGCCCCTGGTGCCACACGCTCGCTTGATCGAGCGCCCGCTTGAGCAGGAGCCTCACGATGGGAGCGCCGACCGTGGGGCGGGCAGCGCGCCGGTGCCCGGCGAGCCGCTCCTGCTCGAGGCCCCACACGGCAGGCCGCGCGCCTCAGTCGTTCGCATCGCCCTTCGCTCCGATCGCGTGGCGACGAAGGTAGGCGCGCACGTGGGCGCGCTCCATGCCCGCGCGACGAGCCATCTCGGAGACGTTCCCCTTGGACTCGTCGGCGAGCGCGGCGAAGTAGTCGCGCTCGAAGCGCGCGAGCACGTCGCGCTTCGCCTCCTGGAAGGGCCTGCCCTTGAAGGACACGGAGACCCCTCCCCCTCCCATCATCGCGCTCGGGCCCTCGCTGAGCGCGCCGAGGTGGGCGGCGATGTCGATCTCCTCGTCTTCACCGGAGAGCGCGAAGGCCACGGCCACCGCGTTGCGCAGCTCCCGCACGTTGCCCGGCCAGTCGTGCCGCATGAGCCGCTCGAGGGTCGTGGTCGTGACCCGCTCGTAGGCGCTCTCGTCGCCGAGGTCCTTCATCATGCGGCGCACGAGCACGGGGATGTCCTCGAGGCGCTGGCGCAGGGCCATCATCTCGATCTTCACCTGCGCCACGCGGAAGTAGAGATCGCTCCGGAAGGTGCCGGCGTTGACCGCGCGCACCAGATCGCGGCGCGTCGCCGCGAGCACGCGCACGTCGACCTCGCGGTAGGTGTTGCTGCCGACCGACTTGATGCGCCGCTCCGCGAGCGCGCGGAGCAGCTTGGGCTGTACCTCGACGGGCAGCTCGCCGAGCTCGTCGAGGAAGATGGTGCCTCCGTTCGCCTCCTCGAAGGGCGAGAGCCGCTTGTCGACCGCGCCGGTGAAGGCGCCTCGCTCGTGGCCGAACAGCGCGGCCTCGGCGAGCGAAGGAGGGATCGAGCCGCAGTCGACCACGACGAAGGGCTTCTTCGCCCGGCTCGAGGCCTGGTGGATGGCGGCCGCGACGAGCTCCTTGCCCGTGCCGGTCTCGCCTTGGATGAGCACGGTGAGATCCGTGGGCGAGATCTTCGAGAGCCGGTCGAAGATCGCGCGCATCGGCGGGCTCGATCCGACGAGCGGTCCGAAGGCGGGGATCGCGGGGATCGCGACCTTCTCCGGCCGCAAGGGCTCGAACTGGATCTCCGTCTCGCCGATGCGCAGCTTCGTATTGCCGGCGAGGTAGACGTCGCCGACGCGCACACCACCGACGAAGGTGCCGTTGCGGCTGCCGAGATCGCGCAGACGCACGCCGATCGGAGTCGCTACGAACTCCGCGTGCACGGCGCTCACCTTGGAGTCGTCGATGACGATCTGGCAGGCGGCGTTGCGCCCCACCACGACCGGGTCGGTGCCGACCTCGTGCCACTCGCCCCTGCCCACGCGGACCCGTCCGCCCCGGAACTCCAGGCGGGACCTCGATCCAGCCACCGTCGCATCGAGCACTACTTTCCTCCTTGCTTGCGCCTGGTCGGACGCGGGGGCCGATCTCTCGGTGAGCTCCCGCGGTCGACGAAGGGCGCGCGTAGACCGATGCCGGGATCGCTGGTCCCGTCTTCGGTCATCGTGGGCGGGTCGTCCACGACCGTGGGCTCCGCCTCCATGAACATCGCTCCCGACCCAGCGTAGGGGTCGACCTTCGGTGGAGGAGGCGCGGCCCTGCGCCCCGTCTGCGAGGACTGCGCCGGAGGCACGCTGCCCGGACGCGCAGCGAGCTTCGCGCGAGCGATCGCGCCAGGCTGGATCTTGCGCCAGGCGTCGAGCGCCTCGAGCGCGGTCGCGTAGCGCTTCTCGCGCTTGCGGTCGAGCGCTCGGGCGACGAAGCGCTCGACGCCGGCCGGCCACTTCTCGCCCGTCGCCTCCGCGAGCGACGGCGCGTTCCGGTCGAGCTTCAGCGAGACGAGGACCGCGGCGCTCGTGCCTTCGAAGGGCAGCCTGCCTGCGAGCGCACGGAAGGCCACGGCGCCGATGGCGTAGATGTCGGCGCGCTCGTCCGCACGCGCCGCGCCGCGGATCTGCTCAGGCGCCATGTAGGCGAAGGATCCGAGCGTCGCGTCGAAGGCCGTGAGCGTCGGTTCGTCGCGCTTGGGACCGGAGATCTTGGAGATTCCGAAATCGAGGATCTTCGCGCGCTCGGGGCGCTCGGGATCGCCGGTGCGCTCGATGAAGATGTTGCCCGGCTTGAGGTCGCGGTGGATGACGCCCGCCGCGTGCGCGGCCACGAGCCCCTGGAGCACGTCGTCGATGAGCGCACCGACCTCGCTGAGCGGGAGATACTGCTCGCGCTTCAGCCTGTCGGCGAGCGACTCCCCCGCGAGCTGCTCGAAGACCAAGAGGTGCGCGCCGTCGTCGGCCTGGTCGACGCCGAGCAAGCGGCAGACGAAGGGGCTCTGGATGGAGCTCGTGATCTGCGCCTCGCGCTCGAAGCGCTTCACGAGATCGGGCTTCATCGCCGCTCGCTGCAACAGCACCTTGACCGCGACCTCGCGACCGTTGGTGTCGTCGACGGCAGCCCAGACTTCGCCCATGCCTCCGCGCCCGAGCAATCGGGTGACGCGGTAGCCGGCGAGCCGTTCTCCGGGGTGGATCGCCACGGTTCCTGGATCGGGACCGTACCGCTCGATCGCCTTCGAGGGGAACGAGAAAATCGCAGAACCGAAAGACGGAGGCTCGGACCGGAAGGTGGGGGTTCCGAAGCACGAGGACTGAGGTAGTCTCGCGCCGATGCCGCGCACCGCAGAAGACATCGAGAACTACCTGCTCCGCCTCGAGCGGCGCTTCGAGCAAGCAGCGGGTGACAAGACGAACGGGGCGACCGCTGCGACCTACCTCGTGCAGTCCGGCCCCGACCTGCCGATCATCGCCGTCCGCGTCGCACCGCCCATCGTGGCGGTGAACGTGCAGATCGGCCCGGTCCCCGGCGACGCCGAGCACAAGCTGCGTGTGTTCGCGCGCCTGCTCGAGCTCAACGCGACCGACCTCATGTACGCCTCCTACGGCATCGAGAACGGCCAGATCGTGCTCTCGGCGGGGCTCGCGCTCGAGAACCTCGACGCCAACGAGCTCGAGGCGGCGCTCAGCGACGTCGACGTCGCGCTCGTCCAGCACGTGCCCGAGCTCCTGCACACTGCGAGGGACTGACCCTCGGGTCCCGAGGGCGAGGTCGAACACCGCCGCCCCGCCAACCGGTCAGCCCGTGGACGCACCGCGCAGCCCCCCGGGCCAAGCACCGTAGCCCTCCGCGGCACGGCTCCGAGCCTGCCCCTCACCGCGCCCGCCCCCACCGACGCCTGCCACCATCGAGTCGAACATGGGAATTTTTGCCCGCCTCGCGACCCTCATCAAGAGCAACCTCAACGATCTCATCAGCCGCTCCGAAGACCCGGAGAAGATGCTGAACCAGATCGTCGTCGACATGCAGAACCAGCTGGTCGAGGCGAAGAAGCAGGTCGCCGTCTCGATCGCCGACGAGAAGCGCCTCGCCAAGCAGGCAGAGCAGGAGCTCGCGAACGCCGCCGAGTGGGAGAGGCGGGCGATGCTCGCCATCAAGGCTGGCGACGACAACCTCGCGAAGGAGGCGCTCGCTCGCAAGAAGGAGCACGAAGCGCTCGGCGGTCAGTACAAGGAGCAGTGGCAGAAGCAGAAGCAGGCCGTCGATCAGCTGAAGATGGCGCTGCGGGTGCTGAACTCGAAGATCGAGGAGGCCAAGCGCAAGAAGAACGTGCTCATCGCACGGAAGAAGCGCGCCGAGGCCCAGAAGGCCATCCAGGAGACCATGTCGGGTCTCAACAACCAGTCGGCGTTCGAGACGTTCGACCGGATGGCGAACAAGATCGAACAGATGGAGGCGGAGGCCGAAGCCTCGAGCGAGCTCGCCGAGGAGTACTCGGGCGACGTGCTCGCCCACAAGTTCGGCAAGCTCGAGCAGACCGCCGGGGCCGACGAGGACCTGCTCGAGCTCAAGCGCAAGATGGGCCTCGTGCCCGCGGAGCCTCCGAAGCCAGAGCCGCGCGCGATGCGCGTCGACAGCTCTGCCGCCGCCGAGCCGATGCCGGAGCTCTCCCGCGAAGAGCAAGACGAGCTGGCCGCCGCGCTCGCCGAGCTCGAGGCCGAGGAGCAGCGCGAGCAGGCTCGCATGAAGAGGTGAGCCCGTGACGCGTCCAACGGCGCCGATGGCTTCGTCCGCGCGCACCACCCCCCCCCACCGCGACGCCGTGCCGAGCGGAGGCTCGACGCCGAGCCGCGCAGAGCCTCGCCTCCGCCGATCGAGGCTCGCTGGCGCGCTCGCGGGCCTCGCGCTCGCGGGCGTCCCGCTCGCTTCGGCGGAGGCCTCGCCGATCAAGCTCGACCAGATCGATCGGCCGGTGGTGCTCGACGGCATCCCCAACCCGGGCGAGTGGCCCCGCGAACCGCAGAAGATGAGCGCCGTCGGCGCGGCCGCAGCGCCGGCCGACCTCTCGGCGCGAGGCGCCATCGCCTACGACGCGAAGAATCTCTACGTCGCCGTCGACGTCACCGACGAGCTGCTGCGCGAAGGCGACAAGGTGGAGGTGGCGCTCGAGATCGGCGGCCAGGTCCATACGCTGGTGTTCACCCCGGGTGAGCCGGGCAAGAGCGCCGCGAAGGTCACGCTGGCAGGTCGCCCGATCGCGGGCGCGAGAGCCGTCGAGGCTCCGACGAAGTCGGGCTGGTCGCTCGAGGGCAGCGTCCCGTGGTCGGCCATCCCGGGCGCGTCGACGCTGCGGGTCGGGCTGCGCGGGGCCTTCACCGTGCACGACGCCGACAAGAGCGCGGCGATCGAGTCCGTGGTCGGCTGGGGACGAAGCGGCGCCTTGGTCGGGCTCTCCAGCACACCCGAGCAGGCCCTCGCCGATGGGCTCGTGCGCGACAAGCGGCTCGGTCCACCGGAGCACACGGTCACCGCGAACGTCGCGGGCGACGCGATGCTCGAGCGGGTCCTCGTGCACGATCGCTACCTCGTCGTGCTCGGGCCGACGTTCCGAGGAGGCACGCAGTACTACTTCCGCGACCTCGCCGTGCCCGACAAGACGGTCTCGATCACCCGGGTCGAGGCGCGTGATCTCGACGGCGACGGGCGCGACGAGCTCGTGCTGACCAAGCGGTTGACGTCGAACAAAGCTGCGAGCGCCGGCGGTCGCAGGGCCTTCCGCGATCACCTCGAGATCCTGAGCTTCGGCAAGAGCGACGTGCCCTCGATCCTGCTCCTGGCGGAGATCGCCGTCGGCGGTGAGAAAGGCGCCATCACCAACCCGATCCGGATCGGCGCCGAGGCGGGCAAGGGCGTGATCACGATCGGCCCCGCCACGGCCCACCAAGCCGACGCCGACACCTGGTCGGAGCCCGTGGAGTCGACCATCGACGCGGCGCCCACCCCGTGGGGGCGGATCGAGTCGCGGGTCTACAAGTGGAAGGGCGGCGCCTTCGTGATCGACAGTGAGAAGACGCGCGCCGAGGCGCCACCGAAGCCCGCGCCTCTGGCCTCGAGCGCCAAGCCCGCTCCCCCTCCGCCGCCCGCGGCGCCCGACGCGTCGAAGGTCTACGAGCAGTACAAACGAGACCGCTCGGTGCGCACGGCGGCTGCCGCGACGCTCACGGCGAACTTCAGCGGCGACGCCCGCCCCGAGAAGGTGGCGCTGCACGACCGCGATCTCGTGGTGTGGGGCCCTGGCTTCAAGGGCGGCGCGGCCTACGCGTACACCACGCTGGGCTTCGCGAAGGCGAGCGACATCCTGCGCGTCTCGGCCGTCGACGCCACGGGCGACGGGCACGCGGAGATCGTCGTGCGCGGTCTCTTGCGCGCACAGCACGGCAGCGACGAGGTGGTGCGCGAGATCGAGCTCGTGTTCAGCGTCGGCGAGCAGGGGATCCGGCGGGTCTTCGGAGCCGAGCTGGCCCGCTCCATCGGCCAGAAGCGTGTCGAGGGCGCGGTGAGCTACGGGCGCGGCGGCAAGCTGGTGCTCAGCTCGGGCAAAGCCACCGGGTTCACGAAGGAGTCCTATCCCTTCGCTCAGGACACGGCCCCCGTCGGCGGGCTCGAGCCGCTGCTGCTGCCCTGGGGGGGCACCACGAAGGTGGAGTACGTGCACCGCGCAGGCGTGTTCGAGCGCCGCTGAGCGCGCGAGCAGCCGGCACGGAGTGCGTCGTTCACGTCGCAGCGAAGTGACGAAAGTTCGACGCACCTGGCCTCCCCGCCGCCCTGTGGCTGCCGAATAGTCAGCTAAGTACATGTAATTGCATGAACCAAGCTTTTCGTTTGGTCCTGGCCCGCGTTTCGCTTATGCCTTCGAAGCTCGTCGGGCGAGGGTCCCGGCGCGAGGCCACTCGATGCGTACCTTCGTCGACGTCCTGCGCGGCAACGCTGTCCACACCGACCGAGCCATCACCTTCGTCCGCGCCAACGGCGAGGAGCGGCGGGTCGGCTTCCCCGAGCTCTGGCAGCTCGCCCGGCAGCGCGCCCGTGCGCTCTACCGCGCCGGCGTGCGCCGGGGAGACCGCGTCGCGCTCGTGCTGCCCGAGCCCGATGAGTTCGTCCTGACCTTCATGGGCTGTCTCGTGGGCGGCATCGTCGCGGTGCCCATGTACCCGCCCCAGACCCTGGCGAAGCTCGAGGCCTACGGTGACACCGTGCGGCACATCCTCGAGGCCAGCGACGCGGCCATGCTGGTGACGAGCGGCTCGCTGCGCGATCTGCTCGGCGAGCACCTCCGGTCGTCGTCCGACGACGGGGCCGAGCCGCGCGTGCCCGTCGTGCTCGAGAGCGAGATCGTCGGCGACCCGAGCGACGCCGAGGCGCCCGAGCCTGTCTCGCTCGACGACCTCGCCTTCCTGCAGTTCACCTCCGGCTCCACGTCCAAGCCGAAGGGCGTGATGGTGAGCTTCGGGAACCTCGCGGCGAACGCTCACGCGATCATGGTCGACGGGCTCAAGTCGACGCCGGAAGACCGTGGCGTGAGCTGGCTGCCGCTCTACCACGACATGGGGCTCATCGGCTTCGTGGTCGCGCCGCTCTACACCTTGGTGCAGGTGATGTTCCTGCCGACGATGGCGTTCATCCGGAGGCCCTCGATCTGGCTCGACGCGATCCATCGCTTCCGCGGCACCATCACCTTCGCGCCCAACTTCGCGTACGCCCTCGCGGCGCGCGCCGTCACCGACGCGCAGTCGAAGGACTGGGATCTCTCGTGCATGCGCGCGCTGGGCTGTGGCGCGGAGCCCATCCAGGCCGACGTGCTGCGCTCCTTCCTCGATCGCTTCGGCAAACACGGCCTCGCGCCGACGAGCGTGCTGCCGAGCTACGGCATGGCCGAGGCGACGCTGGCGATCACCTTCCACGACCTCGGAGCCGAGCTGGTGACCGATCGCGTCGACGTGGAGTCGATGCGCCGGGGCAAGGCCGAACGCGCCACGAGCGACGGTGGCATGGAGCTGGTCGCCTGCGGCGAGCCCTTCCCAGGCCACGAGGTGAAGATCGCGGGACCCGACGGAGCTCCGCTCGGCGAGCGTCAGGTGGGTGAGGTCTGGGTGCGGGGCCCGAGCGTCACGAAGGGCTACTACGCGGCGCCCGAGGCGACCGAGGAGTCCTTCGTCGATGGCTGGCTGAAGACGGGGGACCTCGGCTACTTCGCGCACGGCGGTCTCTACCTGTGCGGCCGCGCGAAGGACCTCATCATCCTCAACGGCAAGAACTACTACCCCCAGGACATCGAGGCGGTCGTCTCGCGTGCGCCGGGCGTACGCGACGGGCAGTGCGTGGCCTTCGGCGTGCTCGACCAGCATGGCGCCGAGCACTGCGTCATCGTGGCGGAGGCGAAGATCGGGCCTCGCTCGGGCACGGCAGCGGAGATCATCACGCAGATCGCCCAGCTCGTGCGCTCCGAGATCGGCATCGTGCCCGGCGAGGTCCACCTCATCAAACGAGGCACCCTGCCGAAGACCTCGAGCGGCAAGGTGAAGCGCCGCGAGACGAAGCGACGGCTCGAGGCCGGCGAGCTGGAGATCCTGACCGAGGCGGAGCCGGGCGACTCGATCGCGCCTCCCGCGAGTGGCGTCACGCCGCTGCAGGTCGAGGCGCCCGAGCGCCGGGCCCGCGAGGCGCGCCCGGCCACCTGACCGCTTTGGGCGCTCGACGGACCGCTTCCGCGCTATAGAGCGCGCGACGACTCGCTCCCCCGTGGGCCGTGCCCACGCCGAGCTACTGCACCCGAGGACCTTGCCATGGCCGACCAAACCGACCTGCTCTCGCTCTTCAAGTCGATCGCCTCCCACGTGGACAAGCGCAGCTTCGACGACGTCACGCCCGCGAGCGTGATCACCGAGCTTGGCATCGACTCGCTCTCGATGATGCAGATCGTCGGCGAGATGGAGACCGAGCTCGGCGTGATGATCCCCGACGAGGACCTCGTCGACCTGCGCACCGTGGGCGATCTGGTCTCGAAGATCCAGGCCCGCCAGGCCTGAAGCCGAGCCTCGAGGACGGGACAGCGACGTGTCGAGCGAAGCCATGAAGAGCTCCCGACAGAGGCGCGTCGCCGTGACGGGCCTCGGCGCCGTGACGCCGCTCGGCAACGACGTGCAGACGACCTGGGCCGCCCTGCTCGCGGGCCGCTCGGGCGTGTCGCTCATCACCGAGTTCTCCACGGAGAAGCTCCGCAGCGACATCGCGGCGAGCGTGAAGGGCTTCGACCCGACCGCGCTCATGAGCGCCAAGGAGGCCGAGATCCACGGCCGGGTGAACCACTTCGCCTTGGCCGCGGCGGTCGAGGCGATGCGCGCGGCGGGCCTCGACCACCCTCGTGATCCCGAGGTCGCGACGAGCCCCGAGACCACGCGGCTCCCCGTCGACCCGACACGCGTGGGCTGCCTCCTGTCGACCGGCCAGGGCGCCGTCGACATCTTCGAGCAGCAGATCCTGAAGAGCGCCGAGCGTGGGCCGCGCTCGGTGTCGCCGTACTTCATCCCGGGCGTGATGCTCAACGGCGTCTCGGCGCTCATCTCGATGCGCTACGGCCTCATGGGGCCGAGCTACAACATCGCGAGCGCCTGCGCGACCGGCACGCACTCGATCGCGACGAGCGCGCTGCTCATCGAGGCCGGCGAAGCCGACGTCATGGTGGCTGGCGGCGCGGAGGCTGCGACGCGCATGAACACGGTCGCAGGCTTCGGCAACGCGCGCGCCCTCGCGCGCAGCGTAGACGGCGCGCCAGAGAAGGCGAGCCGCCCCTTCGACAAGCGCCGCCAGGGATTCGTCATGGGCGAAGGCGCGGGGGCGCTCGTGCTCGAGGAGGAGCAGCACGCGCTCGCGCGCGGCGCGACGATCCTGGGCTACGTCTCGGGCTTCGGCATGACGACCGACGGCGAGCACATCACGCGCCCTCACGCCGACGGCCTCGGCCTGCGGCTCGCCATGTCGCGCGCGATCGCCCGCGCGGGCATCACGCCCGGCGACATCGGCTACATCAACCCGCACGCCACCTCGACGACCCACGGCGACGTCGCCGAGTACGCCGCGCTCCACGCCGTCTTCGGCGAGCGCCTCGCAGAGGTGCCCGTCTCGGCGACGAAGTCGATGCTGGGGCACCTGCTCGGCGCGGCGGGCGCCGTCGAGTCGATCGCGACCTTGCTCGGCCTGCGCGAGGGCCGGATCCACCCGTCGATCAACGTCGACGAGCTGGGTGAGGAGTTCGTGCACCTGCGCCTCGCGACCGAGGCGCTGCGCGTGGACGCTCGCTACGCGCTCAAGTGCTCGGCCGGCTTCGGCGGGCACAACTGCGCGCTCGTGCTCGAGCGAGCCTGAGCGTGAGCGCGGGAGCTCCCCACGGGAGCGACGCGAGCTCGGCCGCGTCGGCGCCCTCGGGCCCGGTCACGGTGATCGTGGCGCGCAAGCCGATCGTCGGCCGAGAAGCCGACTACGAGCGCTGGATCGACGGCATCGTCGCTGCCTCCTCGCGCTTCCCGGGCCACGTGGGCACGCAGGTGATCCGCCCCGCCCCGGGTCACCACGAGTACATCACGATCATCCGCTTCGACTCGGTCGAGCACCTGCGCGCCTGGCAGAGCTCGGCAGAGCGACGTGAGCACCTCGAGGCGCTCGACGGCCTCGTCGAGAGCGACGCGAGCGTGGAGAAGGTCGAAGGTCTCGACGTGTGGCTCGACTCGCTCGGCGACGAGCGACAGGAGCCTCGCGCGCAGTTTCGCTCCACGCTGCTCGTGTTCCTCGTCGTCTACGTGATGATCCTGCTCGTCTCGCCGCCGGCGGAGTGGCTCCTGCCCGACCTGCACCCGAAGCTGCGCCTCTTCTTCGCGGTGCTCGTCCAGGTCTTCACGATGAGCTACTTCGTCATGCCGCCGCTCACGCGCTGGCTCGACGCGTGGCTGCACCCAGATCGCAGGGCAACTCGCCTGAAGCGGAGCTGAGGATCTGCCGCGCGCGCGCGCTCGCGCTCAACGAGCCTCCACGCAGCCGATGGAGCTGCAGGGCCCGCGTGGCGCCTCGCAGCTGCAGGCCTCGACGGTCCCCACGCCTTCGCCGGTGACGCAGCGCCGCGCTTCGCCCACCGCGCGAGCGCCGTCCTCCGCGCACACCACCGTGAGCTTGCTGCTCGCGAGATCGGTGTCGGTGAGATAGCTGCAGCTACAAGTGTGAAGCTCGCCGCGCGACGGCGCGTCGCAGCCTCCCCCGATCAGCAGCAGGGCGAGCGCGGCTCCGCCCGCCCTGCGCACCGAGCGCGACCTCACTGCCCCGGGACGGGCCCTTCGGGCTGGCCCCCAGCCGGGCTCGCAGCTCCATTCGAGCCGCCAGCGCCGACCGCCTGGTTGCGGATGTGGAACTCGACGCGGCGGTTCTTCGCGCGACCGTCGGCCGTGTCGTTGCTCTCGATGGGCTTGTCCTTGCCGAAGCCGTCGCTCGTGAGCCTGCCCGCGGCGATGCCCTTCTGCACGAGGTAGTCGAGGCAGGACCTCGCGCGGTCCTTGGAGAGGCGCAGGTTGAGCGCGTCGCCGCCGCGGTTGTCGGTGTGGCCCTCGATGGCCATGAGCGTGATGTCGGGGTTCGCCTCGAGCAGGCGGAAGACCTCGTCGAGGATCGGGAAGCTCGCCGGGCTGAGGCGCGCGCTGCCGAACTCGAACTCGACCTTCTTGAGGACCTGGATCTCGTTCGAACCGCTGATCCTTCGGATGAACTGAGGGCAGCCGTTCTTCTCCGGATCGGGGCTCGCGACGCCGGGCTCCTTCGGGCACTTGTCCTGCGCGTCGGCGATGCCGTCCTTGTCGGCGTCGTCCTCCGGGCAGCCGTCGAGGTCGTCGACGCCGTCGAAGTCCTCGGGCTGGTCCGGGCACTTGTCGCGCGAGTCGGGGATGCCGTCGCCGTCGCGATCGGCCTCGGCCGGGCAGCCGTCGCTCACGAAGGGCGGCTTGCCGTCCTCGGGCTCGGTCGGGCAGAGGTCGATGCTGTCCGGGTAGCCGTCCTTGTCGGTGTCGACGTTGTCGTTGAAGGTGTCGAAGCGCTTGCGCTGTCCGGGCGACGGCGGCTCGGTGTCCGCGATCGGGATCGAGTAGCCGATGAAGGCGCCGAGGCGCATGTCGGGCGCGTAGCCGGGCGTGAGCCGGGTGCCACCGTGCCCACCGAGGTAGAGGCGCTTGTCGTCGTCGAGCGCGAAGCGCGCCTCCGCGAGCCACTCGAGCGGCGTGCCCTCGGCGCTGAAGGCCTCGTCGCCCGACACCATGGTCGAGCCGAAGAGCTGCGCGCCCACGCGCATGGTGCCACCGCGCAGCGGCACGAAGGCGCCGAAGGCCCAGTTCCACTCGTGCCCGACCTGGAAGTCGTTCACCGAGGCGAGCGGCCGGAAGTGCAGGCCGGTGCCGAGCACGAGCTGCAGGTCTTCGAAGTCGAGCTCGTTCGCGACGCCGAAGCCACCGCTCGTCGACTTGTCACCGAGCCAGGACTGCTCGTTGCCCGTCGGGAAGAAGAGGTTGGCGTTGGCGCCGAGCTTGTAGAACTTGTCGTCGGTGCGGAAGATCACCCCGCGTGCCTCGAGGCGCAGATCACCCGCGCCTGCCGGGTCGAGGTTCACCGAGTCGCGCGCGGTGACGCCAGGCGCCACCGTCTCGTTGCCCGACTGGAACACCGTCACCGGCAACATGAGCTGCAGCTGGAAGCGCTGGAGGAACTCGACGCCCACGTTCGCGTAGGTGTTGATCTGAGCCTTCAGCGGAGCGCCGCTGCGCACGCTCATGATGTCGGCCTGCGCGTCGTCTTGGATGTGGTGCTCGATCCGGAAGGGGTTCAGCGCGAACCCGAGCATGAATTGCCCGAACACCAGCGGCTTCTCGCTCACCTCGGGGCGCCAGATGCCGACGCCGTCTTCTGGCCCGCCGCCCACACGCAGGCGCTCGGTGCTGAACGTGCTGACCTGCGCCTGGGCCAGGTCCGGAGCCACGAGCGCACCGAAGGCAACGGCGAGGCACGAGAGGACGCGGAGTCGAGACATGCGGGTTCTCCTGGAGGATGACGCCTGGGAGCGCGGGCGCGCTCAGGGCGAAGCGAGGCGGCGGCGTGCGAGGCCTTGGCCGGAGCGAGGATCGGCGCGGGCTTCTTGCACCACGAGCCGCCGGCTCGAGGGTCGACCTCGAGCTCCCTGGCGAGCCCCTCGCGAGGAGCCCTTGGCCCAGACCCGGCGCACGCTACACGATCCGAAGCCGCTTCGACAGACCCCGGCAGCGCGGGCTCGCCTTGACGGTGCCCCGAGCGCGTGGTAGCTGCCTCGACCCGTTTGCAGAGCGGCCTGGCTCCGTGGAGCCGACGCGCGCTGCGCGAGCCGGCGCCCGGTCCGAAGGGCGCCCCCCCGACCACCGACTCGACCGACCCATCCCGAGGACGACCATGAAGCGCACTTTCCAGCCCCACAAGACGAGCCGCCTCCGAACCCACGGGTTCCGTGCGCGCATGGCGACGAAGGGTGGGCGCAAGGTCATCAACGCCCGCCGGGCCCGCGGTCGCGCGCGCCTCGCGCCGGGCGTCTACAAGAAGTGACGGCCTGAGGGCGGTGGCCGAGGCGGCCTTCCCGCGCGAGCGCCGGCTCCGAAAGCGCCGGGAGTTCATGCATGTGCAGGGCGCGCCCCTCGCTCGAGCGAGGGGCGCGCACTTTCTCGTGCTCGCCACGTGGGGCGTCGAGGGGGCCCTCGGTCGACTGGGCGTCGTCGCCTCGAAGAAGGTCGGCTGTGCAGTGCGGCGCAACCGGGCCAAGCGCCTGGTCCGCGAGGCCTTCCGCAAGCTCGAGTCGGAGTCGCTCCGGGGCGTCGACCTCGTGGTGATCGCTCACCCGAGCCTGCCGGACAGCTCCGAACCCGAGGTCCGGGCCCTGCTCGTTCGTCAGGTCGCAAGCGTGGTGCGCGAGCTCGAACGGCGTGCGCGCAGCGAAGTGAGCCCGACTGGCCCGCAGCCGAGCTCGTCTGCCACGGAGGAACGCGTCTCTCCAGGCCCAGCGCCTCGGGCGGGCGATGCGGCGAGGGCGCGTGGGGCATGAAGCGCGTGATGCTGCTCGTGCTCAGGGTCTACCAGCTCACCCTCTCCAGGCTGCTCGTCGCCCTGTTCGGGCCCGTCTGCCGCTTCCAGCCCTCCTGCTCGGCCTACGCGATCGCGTGCATCCGCGATCACGGGCCGCTCCGGGGGAGCTTGCTTTCGGCGAGGCGCCTGTGTAAGTGCCACCCATTCCATCCCGGCGGCTACGATCCCCCGCCGCCTCCGCCCCGGAGCTCCGCGCCCACCGACCCCGGCGCGGTCGACGCCGAGGGGCAGCCTTCACTCCCCCTCTCCCAGCGTCCAGAAGCAGCGGGCGCATCGGGCACCTCGGCCCCAGCGGGCCACCTCGGCCCAGCCGAGCCACCAACCTCACGCTCGAGCGCTCTCGAGACGCCCCAAGGCGACCGCGCAGCTGCTCGCGCGCACGAGGCCGCCTGAGAACGCCGGCGCTCGGCCGACCGTCGACCTCCCGACACGCCTGACCAGGAACGCTCATGGAACGCGGATCGAGCATCGCACGTTGGCTTTTCCTCGGCGTCGCCGTGTTCCTGTTCATGCAGTACGGCTGGCCGATGCTCTCTGGGGGCACCGGCCCCAGCGAGCGGCAGCCGCTCGGCGCGCGCGACGACCTCGGGCCGTCCGGTGAACGCCCCGCGGAACAGCGCTGCACGATCGAGAGTGAGCGCTTCCGAGCGGTGCTCTCCAGTCGCGGCGCGTCGGTCGTCAGCGCCGCGATGCTCGACCGCAAGTACGCGACGGCCGTCGACAAGACCGACACCCCGATCGAGCTCGTCACGACCTCGGTGGAGTCGCGCGCGCCACTGCGCAGCGATCTGCGCGCGCCGGGTGTGCCCGACGCCGCACAGCTCGTCCCCTCCAACGACCTCGACTGGCAGCTCGTCGCGAGCGAGGCAGGATCCTGCACCTTCCGCTACACCGACGCGACGGTGGAGCTCACCAAGGTGGTGGAGCGCAGCCCACGCCCCTTCGAGCTGTCGGTGAAGCTCAGCGCGAAGAACCTCGCCGACTCCGCCCGCAGCTACCGCGTGGCGGTCGAGCAGACGGTCTGGCGAACGAAGGCCGAGACCGAGGGCAGCCTCGGGCGTCAGTCGGAGCTGCTCACCGAGGTCGTGCTGCACACGGCGAGCGAGACCAAGCGCCTGCACCCCGACGCCTTCGACCCGGGCGACTTCGGCGGCGAGGGCTTCACTCCCGAGGCCTGGCTGCGCGTCCCGGGCGCGGGCGTCTTCGCGGCCGTGAGCTCCACCTATTTCAGCTCGATGGTGGCCCACAAGGGCGGCCCCGCCGTGCCGGCCGTCGAGGCGCAGATCGAGGAGCGCTGGAGCGAATCGCGTTTCCCGAAGAAGACCGACGACCCGAACTTCGGTCACGTGTACCGGGCTCGCCTCGCCTACCCCACGGCCGAGCTCGCGCCCGGCGACACGGTCAGCTACGAGCAGCTCGCCTTCTTCGGCCCCAAGGAGCGCGAGGTGCTCGCGGGCTTCGGCGGCGCCGGCGACGACTCGCTCGGCGCGAGCGCGCTCATCGACCTCGGCATGTTCGGCGCCATCGGGAAGATCCTGATCGGCTACGTGTACTGGCTGTTCCGACACGTCGGCAGCTGGGGTTGGGCGATCTGCCTGCTCACGATCACCGTCAAGATCGCGGTCTTCCCGCTGAGCTTCTCGCAGCTCAAGAGCACCGTGGCCATGCGGCGCATCAAGCCGCAGATGGACGAGCTCAACGCCCGCTACAAGGACGACGCCGCCCAGCGCGGGCTCGCCCTGCAGGAGCTCTGGCGCAAGGAGGGCGTCGGCAACCCGGTGATCGGCTGCATCCCGATGCTGCTCCAGATGCCGGTGTGGTTCTCGCTCTACTCCGCGCTCCAGACCGCGGTCGAGCTCTACCACGTGCCCTTCGGCCCACTCATCCCGGACCTCTCGGCGCCGGACCAGTACCACGTGATCCCCTTCGTGCTGGGCGCGTCGAGCTTCATCCAGCAGCGCATCATGCCCATGCAGGGCGACCCGATGCAGCAGAAGATGATGCTCTACATGATGCCGATCATCTTCACCGTGATGATGTTCTTCCTGCCCGCGGGACTCGGCGTCTACATGCTGACCAACAGCTGGTTGGGGATCGGACAGCAGCTGCTCGTCGAGCGCTGGATCAGCTCGAAGCTCAAGCCCGCGGCCTCCATCGAGGTGCGCGAGGTGAACAAGGATTCCGACAAGCCCGAGGACGCGAATGCCGCGCCCATCGGAAAGGGGAAGGCCCGTGCCCGAGGATGATGTGATGGTGGAAGCCACCGAGGCTACGGCGACGAAGCCGGAGGGCGACGAGCCCTTCGTCGAAGACGGCCGAGCGGACACCGCGCTCGATTTCGTGATCGACGTGCTCGCCGCGATGGGAATGGACTGCACCGTGGACCTGCTCGAGAACGACGAGGAGGATCCACCCGAGGAGATCCGCCTCGAGATCGAGGGCAAGGACGCAGGGCGCATCATCGGCAAGAAGGGCGCGACCTTGTCGGCGCTGCAGTTCTTGGCGAACCGCGTCGTCAACCGGCCGCAGCGCTCGCGTCGTCACGTGATCATCGACGCGGAGGGCTACCGTGCCCGCCGCGAGGATGCGCTCGCGTCGATGGCGCGCAAGCTCGGCAAGCAGGCGCTCGAAGAGGGGAAGATCATCACCTTCGAGCCGATGAGCCCGCAGGATCGCCGCGTGGTGCACCTCGCGCTCGCGAAGTTCGCGGGCGTGGTGACCAAGAGCGACGGCGAGGGCTCGGACCGCCGCGTCCAGATCATCCCCGTTCGCAAGTGAGCTCGTCTCGGCTGCGGCGCCCCGCTCTCGAGGGCGCCCAGCATCGAAGACGAGCCAGCTCCCCCCGTCGCGGCGGCAGTAGCCGCCTCATTCCCAGCCGTTGACAGTCGAGCGCGCGCGTGCATAATGCCGCGCTCCCGAGGGTCGGGTCACACCCACCTCGACGATTCTCCGAGGACGCCATGCAATCGCCCATCATCGCCAAGCTCGAGCAGTCGCAGACCCGCAACGATCTCCCGACCTTCCGCGTCGGTGACACGATCCGGGTCCACTACAAGATCGTCGAGGGCGAGAAGGAGCGCATCCAGGTCTTCCAGGGCATCGTGATCAAGCGGCACCGCGCGGGAGTGCGCAGCTCCTTCACCGTGCGCAAGACGAGCTTCAGCGTCGGCGTGGAGCGCATCTTCTTGCTGCACAGCCCTCGCATCGACAAGGTCGAGGTCGTCTCCCGCGGCGTGGTCCGTCGCGCCCGCCTCTTCTACCTCCGCAGCCTCTCGGGCAAGGCCGCTCGCGTCCGCGACGAGAAGGACGCCTGAGCACGGCTCTGTCGAGCGGCAGGGTCGCGCCTCGTCGAAGCGCTGACCTGCCCCACGACTCCGGGCGCCACGCGCCTCGACGGGGGACGAGACCGACCCTACGCGCTGTGTGCAGCTTGCACGCAGCGCGTTCTTCGTTGGGGAGACGGCTTCGTCGGAGGGCCTGGCCGAGCGCGCTGGCTGGCTCGCGTGCTACGGGGCACCCCGCCGCCTCGATCGCGCGGCTCGCGTGAGAACCTCACAACCATCTTGATCACAAGCTCACACACCGCTGTATCCTGGGCCCGGCGGCTGACCCCGCTGCCGCGTGAGGTCGACGCAAGGCGTCGATGACCGGCTTCCTTCCCGAGGACCCTCCATGATCTGCCCTCGCTGCGGCGCTCCCAACGCACCCACCGACAAGTTCTGCGCTGTCTGTGCATCACCGCTCGGTCCGCCTGGGCCCGGCGGGTTCCAGCCTCCTCCTCCGCAGGGGTTCGCGCCTCCGCCGCAGTACCCGCCGCCGGGTGGGTTCGGCGGCCCGCCGCAAGGCTACGACATGCCTCCTCCCGGGGGCGGTTTCGGCCCTCCGCCCGGCCCGCCGCAAGGCTACGACATGCCTCCTCCGGGTGGCGGCTACGGCCCCCCTGACATGCAGCCGCCGCCGCCGATGGGTGGGTTCGGTGGTCCGCCTCCAGGCTACTCGCCCTACGGACCGCCGCCGGAGCCGCCGGGCGGCAACTACCCCGCGCCGCCCCCGCCCTACCCACCTC
>CALKVW010000149.1 GCA_938004785.1 uncultured Polyangiaceae bacterium | reverse complement strand
TGCGCTGGGGCAAGACCGAGAAGGGCCGCATCCCCGAGCTGCGTGAGCTCGCCGCCTGGGTCGGCGATTGTTCGGGGGCAGGCAGCGCGTGAAGGACCCCGCGGGTGGCGAGCGCGACATCATCGTCGCGGGCGACTTCAACATCCCGAGCGACGACAGCCCGCTCATGGCCGCGCTCTGCTCCAAGGGCCTGCAGCTCGCGCCCGGCCTGCAAGGCAAACACGGCTCGAACCTCGCCAAGGACAAACGCTACGACCAGATCCTTCACGACCCGCGCTTCGTGAAGAGCTTCACCGCGCACGGCGGCGTTCTGGACTTCTACCAAGGCGACCACGCCTCGCTGTACCCCGGCGAGAAGCTCACCAAGCAGCAGTTCACCTACGAGCTGAGCGACCACCTGCCGCTCTGGATCCAGGTGAACACCGACACCGAAGCCGAGCGCCTCGACCAGCTCATCGGCGGGCACTCGTGAGGCTGCGCGCTGCGCGCTGCGCGAAATCCGCTCTTTGGAGCCGAGATTTCGCTCCCGCGTTCGGCCAAGTCGCTCCCTCGAGCTCGCCCCCTGCTCCTCGGAGTCGTGTTTCGCGCTCGCGCCCGGTATCGACCTCGCTCGCGCGTCGCTCGTCCTCGCTCGCGTCTCGCGGCGCTTCGCTCGGCGCCGCGTCGACCTCGTTCGCGGCGCCCCAGCACCTCGCTGCCGACGCACACGCTCCGCGCTCCCCTGGCGAGCGCCCCTCGCTCCGGCGCGCTGCCTCCCTCGCTCCGGCGCGTTCGCTCCCTCGTCCGGCGCCGTCACTTCCCCCGTGCGGCGGCGCCTCCCCCCGCTCGGAGCATGTGTCGACCTCGCTCCAAGCTTCTGATCTCCCGAGGAAATTCGCCTCGGCAGCGGGGGGAGTATCGATCCCGCCCGGCGCGCCGCGATGGCGCGGTCCACGCCACCGACCGACGCGTGCCCGGGCTCCTGCGCATGTCTGCCCGAGCGGCGGCCCGCCCCACGAGGGACGGGCGCTCCGCAAGCTCTCTCTCGGCCAGAAGTCCGCCCGCGTTCTGCAGTTTCTCTACGCGCTCGGCAACCCGCGCATCGCGCGCGCCATGAAGAGCGTCGGCTTCAAGAAGAGCGACGTCGACGACGGCTGGACGCTCCTGCGCGACCTGCGCATCGTGCACGTCGACGCCGGCCCGCCGGTCGACCCGAACGCCCTGCGTCGCCTCGACGAGTGGGAGAACCGCTGGTTCCCCGTCGCCAACGCCAGCCTGCGTCGCCATCACCCGACCGTGCGCGACGCCGTCTTCCTCAACCTCAACCAGGCCGAGGGCCTCGATGTCATCCACTCGGTCAGCGTCTTCCTCGAGCGCGTCGATCGCCTCGCCGCCTCGAGTGTGCCCGCCGACCAAGCCGCCGTCGCGCTGCTCGCCGAACGCGGCCTCAATGCCGAGACGCTGGGCGAGGCCCGCGAGCTGCTCCAGCGCCTCATGAGCGCGCCCATGGACGACGCTCCGCCCACGCCCGACGACAAGGAAGCCCTCGCCGCTCGCGAGGACGCCCTCTGGGCCTGGTACCTCGAATGGAGCGTGCTCGCGCGCACCGTCGTCACCGACCGGCGCCTCCTCCGGAGCCTCGGCTTCCTGCGCAGCAAGTCGAAGGGCGGCCTGGACGAGGAGGAGGGCGACGGCGACGAGGACGGCGGCGACGAGGACGACACGCCGGCGCCCACGCCGGCTCCCGCGCCAGCGCCGGTGGGCTGAGGCGAAGGGCCGATCGGCGCGCAGCTCGCCTCGGCGAGCGAGCGTCGGTCGGCTCACAGGCGGCAGCGCACGCCGGCCCCGTAGGACGCGGCTTGTGGTTTCGGAGCAAGCGATCCGGCCACACACGATGCACACCCAGGCCCCGCACGATGCGTAGACTCGACGGCGAGACGCTGAAGCTGGGTCGCAGCCTCGCCGCTGTGCTCGGCGTCGCCACGGCGCTCGCGTCGGCCGGATGCGAGACCCGCTGCGGCGATCTCGCGCACGAGGTGTGTCAACGCGCCTGCGAATGCGGCGGCTGCGCGATCCATACGCAGAACCCCGAGTTCTGGAGCCGGACCCCTGCGTTCGAGCTGTGCGTGGAGAACTTCGAGCTCGCGTGCCGCTACATCCCGGAGGACACGATCGACTACGCCGCCTGCGAAGACACGCTCGACTCGGCGGTCTGCACGGGCCGCATCGGGGCCGTGCTGCTCGACCCGGTCTGCGAGGGCGTACCCTACGTGAACTCGGACCGCGAGCCGAAGGGCACCCTGCCGGAGGATTGAGCGTCCGACCGATCCCATCCCGACCCCGGTACGCAGCGGGCACACGCCGAACCGAGCACTCACTCCAGAGGCACACATTGACAATCGTTCGCCGTCCGAAGTCATCGCTCTCCTACGCCATGGCGAGTCTCGCCCCGGCCGTAGCGGTCTCCCTGCTTGCGCCGTCGATCCGTGGCGCCGAACCAGCAGCCCTCACCGACGGCCCCCTGCCGCTCGGCACCGGGAAGAAGGGAGGAGAGCCCTGCGAGTCCGGCGCCGAGTGCGAGACGGGCGTGTGCAAGGACGGCTCCTGCCATCCGTGCCCTGACGTAGAGAACTGCCCCCCTCCGGGCACGTGCATGCCGAGGGAGCATGAAGCGCTGGACCGCGCCAAAGACAAGGCGTGCAAGCAGAGCGGTGAGCTGAGCTGCTCGTTCGTGAAGCTCGACGAGAAGGATGCCGACTGCGCACTGCTCCGCTCGCGGCGCCAGCTGGCGAACGAGTGCTACGAGTCTCGTGTCGTCGAGGACGATACGTGCTTTCTTGGGGGCAACAAGGCCCACCGGGGCGCACAGAGTGACGCGAAGAACGTGGTCGACGAGTGTGACAAGCGAATTGGCTACAAGCTCGAACGCGACATCTGCTTCGACTGTGCCAACTACAAGGATCTCCTCGAGAAGGCTGGGAGTGCATGGCCCAAGCCAGACGAATGCGTCGAAGAGAAGAACGAGGCGAAGGTCGACTGCCGGAAGATGGAGCAACACATTGCGAACGCGATGGAGATCAAGTCGGCGCTCCGGGCGCTCGAGTCCTGCTTCAACGGTCAGCTGAGCAAGCCTCGCAAGGACCGGTTCAGCAAGGCGAACGAGCGTGAGGGACACTGCAGAGACGTGCTCGACTTCAAGAGGGGGAAGAAGCTGTGCCGATAGACGCGGATAGACGTCGTCTGGTGGTTCCCGCGGCCGAGTGGGACGCGATCGGGGCCGAGCTCCTTCGCGAGCGCATCGTGCAGGCCTTCCCCGCCGAGCTTCTGGGGACGGCGGGAGAGCTCACGGAGGATGCGAGAGAGACGGAGGCGATGGCGATACGAACCATGGCCAGTGGCCGTGACTGGCGGGGGATCCCGGCGACCGAGCTTCGCTACAACCGGTTCATGGCCAACTGGGTGTCGGATGCTGGGTTCGCGGCGCTCCTCCCGGCGTATCTCTTCGGCTCTCTCGCTGCCTCGGAGTCCGACCTCCGCGCAGCCACCGTACGAGATCTCACGCCGTACGACGATCGAACGCTCGATCGTTTACGAAGGCGAAAGTCCCGCCTCGATTTCGCGCGGCGCACGGTCGTCGCCGACTGGCTGGCGTTCGTGTTCTCGCAGGAGGAGCACGGCATGGACGCGCTCGACTTCTGGTCTCGCGATGCTCAGGGAAGCTGAGCCCGCGCAGCCAGGACGCGGACGACCTGTGCGCGCCGCGCCCGTCGTGAACCTCACGCAGCGGCAGAACACCAACCCGCCCTGGCCCGAGTCGGAGGGCGGGCGCT
>CALKVW010000148.1 GCA_938004785.1 uncultured Polyangiaceae bacterium | reverse complement strand
GAGCTGCTGCGCCAGCAGGGCCTGCCGACGCGCGCGGAGCGGCTCTTCGGACCTCTGCTGCGCAGCGCGGTCGAGCAGCTCTCACGACGCGGGCTGCCTGCTGCGCTGAGCGGCCCGGTCCGTCGCGGCGACCTCGCCACGATCCGGCGGCACCTGCACGTGCTCGAGCGCGAGCGACCCGGTCTGCTGCCCCTCTACCGCGAGCTCGTGGCATGCCAGGTCCCGCTCGCGGCCGCGCTCGGAGAGGCGCGCGCCGAGGATCTGGCGGCGATCGCCGAGCTCTCAGGAGCCACGGCCTCGGCCGCGCCCGGCGCGCACCCGGTCGAGCGACGGATTCGAGCTTCCTCCGACCGTCGTGCATTGTCGCCCTCCCGCCGCTGAGGTAGCTCCTGGGCGTGGTGGTACGAGCACTCCGACCGGTCGATTCGACGCAGGCTCTCGGAGCCACCTGGGCGGACGGCACGTCTTCGAACGCCAGCGTGACGTCTTCCGAGGTCGACGCGCAGAGGCCCTCCTTCGGCACGCTCGAGGACGCCTCGGTCCCTCACGCCGACGCCCCCTCACTCCGCGGCTTCGAGGCCTTCGACGCACGGCTCACCGCGTGCACCGCGCCGCTGCTCGAGGTCGTCGTGCAGTCCTCGGACGCGCGGGCGAGCGAGTCTTCGCTCGAGGCGGCCGCGGTGCATGCTGCCCGTCGGCTCGGCGACGGCGCTCTGCTCGCAGTGCACGACGCTGGAGGAGACGTCGTCGCCGCGCTCCACTCGGCGCTCGGCGCCCGCCGTCTCGACCACGCTCGAGTCGTGTCCGGTTCATGCGAGCCATCCACGCGCGACGCTTCGTCGCGAGAGGTGGGCGCGGCGCTCGCCGACGCGCTCGAGCGCTCGTCCGCGCGCAAGCTCGTCGTGCTCGACCGACGGCCCGGTCGGTTCTCGCTGCTGGTGCTCGACGCGCTGGCGTCGGCGCTGGCGCGGCATCCGCAGCCAGGAGACCCCCCCTCGGACCGCGCGCCCGTCGTGGTGTGGGTCCGCCCAGCCTCACCGCTCTCCCGGAGCTCTTCGCGTCGTGCAGCCGAATCGGCGATCGTCGGCGTGGCCCTCGACGGAGTGCTCTCCGCGCGTGAGGCCTCGGCGTGGTGGCGCACGGCCTCACGCTCGGTCGACGCGCCGAGCTTCGCGCCCCTCGACAGCGGTCGCCCCGATCCTGGCCCCGACGCCGGGCCTGCACCGCCTGACGCGCTCGTCTCCGAGGTCCACGCGCTGGCGTTGGGCCATCAGCGGGGCGGCGTCGCCACGCTGCCAGGGCTCGAGCGTTGGCTGAACGCGGTGCGTGGCACGCCCGTGCCGTCGCGTGGTGCGGCGCTCGCGCGCCTGCCGGACGGAGCGCGCGCGCTCCACGCCGTGCTCTCGGCCGCGGGGCGCGCTTGGCCGCTCGCTCGCCTCGACGAGCTCGACACCGTGCTCGGCTGCGACGTCGTGGGCGGGCCCGGCCGCCCAGGTGTGCCCGAGGCCGCTCACGCACGTCCTCCGCTCTCTGCCTTGCTCGACGTGCTGCGTGGCGAGGGCATCGCGCTCGTCGCTGGCGACTCCGTCGGCGCGCTCCTCGTGGAGCATGCGCAACCTCTCGACGGCGATCGCGCTACCCGCTTGGCGAGCTCGCTCGAACGTTGCTTCGGCAACGATGCGTGGGCGCTCCTTCGAGCCGCGGAGCTCTCGCTCTCCGCCGGCGCCGTCGCCCCGGCGCGTCGCTCCATCCGCGCTGCGCTCGTGCTCCGGCTGGAACCCGAGGCGCGCGGAGAGCTCGTCGAGCGTGCGGCGCACGCGCTGACGACCTTCGCGCGGCGCGCCGAGGCTGGCGAGGTGGCCAGAGACGCGGAGCTCCCGGAGGCCTTGCTCGAGCTCACCGAGCTCGCGCAGCGCTACGGCGAGTTCGACCACGCCGTCCAGCTCGGGCGCCTGTTGCTCTCGGTGGCCCCTCTCGACGCACGCGGTCTGTTGGCCGTCGGGCGTCTCGACGTCGCGCGCGGCGATCTGGCGACGGCCGAGCTGACCCTCGGCCGGGCGCTGTCGTCCGCCGACCCCACGATCGTGGGCGCGGCGAAGGTGGAGCTGGCCGAGCTGGCCTACGCCGCGGGCGATCTCGGCCTGGCGCGTGAGCGAGCCGAGGACGCGCTCTGCGAGCTCGAGCACCGCGTCGGCTCAGGTACGGCGAGGGCGCAAGAAGCTCGGCTCGCCGCGCGGAACGTCCTCGGCAAGCTGCTCCTGTCGGGAGCCGCCTTCGCGGAGGCCGAGGCACGCTTCGTCGAGGACACGCTCGACGCGCAGCTCGGTGGCCTCGTGACCGCGGAGCTGCGCTCGAGGGTGAACCGAGCGATCGCCGCGCTCTCGCTCGGCCGACGGCTCGACGCACGCTCGATGCTCGAGGAGGTGCTCGCGGAGGCGGAGCGTGCGGACGAGCTGCGCGCGATGGCGATGGCCATCACGAACCTCGCGACGATCGCCATCCTCGAGCACCGCCACGTCGACGCGCTCGAGCTCGGTGAGCGCGCGGTGGAGGTGCTGCGACGGACGGGCGAGAGACCTCGCGTGGTCCGCGCCATCGCGAACCTCGCCGAGCTCCGTCTCTGGATGGGGCTCGTCGACGAGGCCGACGACGCCATCCGGTTCGCGCGACATTCGCTCCGCACCGGCCTCTCCGCTTCGCACGCCGCCCACCTCTCCCTGGTGGCCGCGCGCGTTCGCCTCCTGCGCGGCGACACCGTCGGCGCGCAGCGCCACCTGTCCGACACGCTCGCTTCGTTGGGGCGTCGTGAGCTGCTCGCTCCGACGCCCATCGAAGCGAACCCCGAGCGCACCCTGCTCGGCTCCACGGCCGAGCGCCTGGGCTCTGCGCCGAGGCGCTGCGGCTCGGCGCGCGCATCGCGCTCGCCGACGGCGAGGTGGCCCAGGCCTCGCGCCTGCTGGAGCGCGCGGCGGAGCAGGCGAACAGCCCGCGCGGCAGGGCCGAACAGCTGCTGCTCGAGGCCCTCGTCGCCCGCGCGGCGGGCCACTGCCGTGCGGAGCTCGTGTCGGCCGCGCTGCGCGCGTGCACGGAGGTCGACGACGACGAGCTCGTTCGCGAGGCGCTCGTGCTCGCGTCCCGCGCCGCCCGCGAGCGCGGCGCGCTCGAAGAAGCCTCGAACCACCTGCGCGCAGCCTCGAAGGCGCGCGATCGCATCGTCGAGGGCTTGTCGCCCGCGCTCGCGCAGCGCTACCTCGCGCGCGCCGAGCTCGTCGAGCTCGCGGCGCTCGAGGCAGCTGAGCGCGCAGGCTCGCCGGCGTCCGCCTCGCCTCTGGTGAGAGAGCTCGCGCCCGAAGCGGCGAAGGGCGCTGCGGTGCATGCGACGAACGAGCTCGGGCGGCGACGAGAGGTCGCGCCTGCTGCGCGGGGCATCATCGGCCACGACCCGGCCATCCGCGCCTTGCTCGGCGCGATCCGCAAGGTCGGCCCCCACGACACGACCGTGCTCGTGCACGGCGAGAGCGGAACGGGCAAGGAGCTCGTGGCGGAGGCGCTGCACGCCGCCAGCGCGCGCGCCTCCGGGCCGCTCGTGAAGGTCAACTGTGCGGCGCTCGTCGAGACCTTGCTCTTGAGCGAGCTCTTCGGTCACGAGAAGGGTTCGTTCACTGGCGCCGCCGGCCGACGTCGCGGCCGCTTCGAGGCGGCCGAGGGTGGCACGCTCTTCCTCGACGAGATCGGGGACATCTCCCCCGCCACGCAGGTCGCGCTGCTGCGCGTGCTCCAGGAGCGCTCCTTCGAGCGCGTCGGTGGAACGACGACCATCCGCGCCGACGTGCGGGTCGTATGCGCGACCCACCGCAACCTGAAGGCGCTCGTGGAGCGTGGTCAATTCCGCGAAGACCTCTACTACCGCCTCTGCGGCGTCGTCCTCGAGGTGCCTCCGCTGCGCGAGCGTCTCGGTGACCTCGGCGCGCTCGCGGACAACCTGCTCTCGCGGATCGCCGCCGAGCGCGGTACGGAGCTGCGGCGGGTCTCGGCGCGCGCGCTCGCGGCGCTGCGTCAGCACTCCTGGCCGGGCAACGTGCGCGAGCTCGAGAATGCGCTGCGCGCAGCGTCCCTCTTCGCCGAAGGCGAGGAGCTCGAGCTCGAGGACTTCACGGACAACGTCGAGTCCTTGCGCCAGCTCGGCGTGGAAGCGCCTCTCGAGGCGGCCACGAGCCTCGGCCCGGCTCTTGCTCCGTCCGGAGCCGTGCTGGTCGCATCGTCAAGCTTCGCACACTCCTCCGAGCCCCTGACCGGGCCGGTCACGGAGCGCACCTCGTCGCCGGGGGAGTCTCGCGCTCCATCCGGAGGGGCCCTGCGTGGAGCGCCCTCCGCCGCCGAGCCCTCCAGGGCCCCCTCCACGCTTCCGCCGGCTCCTGCGTCGGTGCCCGATGCCGCGTACGCGAGCATTCGCTCGGGCACGAGCCTGCACGACATCAAGCGGCTGATCGAGCGTGAGTGCGTGGCGCGAGCCCTGGGCGACGCGGGCGGGAACATCACCCGCGCCGCCAGCTTGCTCGGCATGAAGCGGCCGAGGTTGTCGCAGCTGGTCAAGCAGTACGGCCTGGCTGGCTCCGGTGATGGGGAACCTGGAGACGCAGAAGCCGTCGAGAGCGTCTCCGACGCCGAGGAGGACTGAGCGATGCGTGACCTCACGAACCCTCGCGAGCACGGCGAGGCGCCTGCTGGCGCTCGAACGGGCTCCGCATCCGATCGCGCGGGGGCTTTACTCGCCCTCGATGCGCGCTATCATCCCGGAAGATTGGGCGGCGGTATGCAAAGGAAGTCCAGCGTTCCCACGAGCTCGTTCGCAGCGTTCTCCATGATCCTCCTCGTGGGGCTCTCGGGCTGCGTGGGGCCTGAGTCCGACAGCAGCGAGGAGGCGGTCGACGAAGTCGCCTCGTCGATCGTCGAGGCCGACGAGCTGGCGCTGGAGCAGGTGGGCGACGAGAACGCGAGCGATGCGGCCTCGCGCGCGCTCGACCCCTTCTCTCCTCAGGTCGATGGCTCCGGCGCAGCGCTGCCGAGCCCTGGCGATCTGCGCGCCGAGCCCGAGCCCGATCCGTGGAACCCGGGCGGCGACCCCACGAAGAAGCTCGGCCCCAACGACGCCTGAGCGCGCGCTGAGCCTGCGCCTCGGTTTGGGGCTGCGCCTCGGTTTGGGGCTGCGCCTCGGGCTGGGGCTGCGCGTGTGCCGCACGAGACGCTAGGCTCTCTCTCGGTGGTCTACGATCTCAGGACTCGCACGGCGCTCGTATGCGGTGCGCTCGCGCTCGCGATCGCCGCGTCGGTCTTGCTCCGGAGCCGCTCGCGTCGAGGGCACCTCGCGTTCTCGGCCTTCGCGGGGACCATCGGGCTCTGGTACCTGTCGCAGGCCTTCTACGGCTTCTTCCTCGCGAGCATCTGGCAGCGCTTCACGGGCATCCTCGCGGTGCTCCTGCCGCAGTTCGCTCTGTCGCTCTTCGACGCGATGGTGCCGGACGAGACCGGGCGCTGGGCGAAGCTCCGACGCTACGGCTGGTTCAGCGCGCTGCCCTTCGTCGTGCTGCTGCTCACGCCGCTCCACGAAGCGCCGGGCGTGCGCGTGGGCGTCTTCCTCTACGCCTTCTTGCTCATCACGCTCGCGCTCTGGGAGCTCGGTCAGCGAGGAGCGCGCAGCCCGTCGCGCGCCATCCAGAGGAGGGTCCGCTTCCTCGTCGTCATCGGTGCGCTGGCCGGCTCGGCCTCCATCCTCGACTTCCTCTGGTTCGTCGGGGCGCAGACGCCCCCGGTCGGGGCGGTGCTCAGCGTCGTCTTCCTCTTCGCGCTGAGCCAGTCGATACGTCAGGAGCGGCTGCTCGATCTCTCCGAGATGCTCGGGCGCCTGCTCGTCGCGGCCGCGGTCGCCTTCCTCATCGCGTTCATCTTCTACCTGCTGCTCACGGTCATCGGCACCTTCAACACGATGTACTTGAACGCCGTGCTCGCGGCGACCGTCGTGCTCGTCGTGTTCGAGCCCCTGCAGGCGCGCGTCGAGGAACAGATCCGCAAGCTGATGTTCCGCGAGCGTCTGGACTTCGAACGCGCGCTGGTCGACCTGAGGCGGAGGCTGGTCCACACGCTCGAGGTGAGCGACATGGGGCCGCTCGTCGTCGCCGCGCTCGAACGATCGCGGCGCGTGACCGCGGCGGGCGTGTACCTGCGCGACGCCGACGGGGCAGGCTTCGACCAGATCGCAGCGCTCGGGGCGCAGACGCCCGCGCGCATCGATCTGGTCACCGTGAGGGTGCTGCTCGAACGACTCGAGAGCTCGAGCCTCGCGCTCGAGGAGGTCGAGCGGGAGTTGCGCGAGCGACGCGCGCGCGAGCAGCGCTGGGAGATGGGTGAGGCGATGCTCACAGCGGCCGAGGTGCTCGGCTCACTCCGCTCGGGTGTGCTCGTCGCGATCCGTGACGAGAGCCGCGAGATCATCGGGCTCCTGGGGGTCGCCGACGAGCGCGTGAAGGACGCCTTCGGGCCGGAGGAGGTGAGCCTGCTCGAGCAGCTCGCGACGCAGATGGCCGTCGTGGTCGAGAACTCGATGTCCTACGCGCAGATGAAGGAGCGGGATCGACTCGCGCTGCTCGGCCAGATGGCCGCGGGCCTCGCGCACGAGATCCGCAACCCTCTCGGTGCGATCAAGGGAGCAGCGCAGCTCCTGGCCGAGCCCGTCCCCGGGGCACCCTCGGAGCCCGCGTCGCAGGAGTTCATCGGCATCATCCTCGAGGAGGTCGACAGGCTCGACCGCGTGGTCGGCTCCGTCCTCGATCTCGCGCATCGTGGAGAGCGTCCCGTCCTCCCGATCGACGTCAACTCCGTCGTGAGGCGCACCGCGCAGATCGTCTCCACCGAGCTCCGCGACGAAGGCGTGGAGCTGCTCGTCTTGCTCGAGCCGGAGCTCCCTCGCGCGGCCATCGATCCCGAGCAGCTGCGCCAGGTCTTGCTCAACCTGGTGCGCAACGCATTCCAGGCCGTGGGCGATCGAGGCAAGGTCACGCTCTCCACCCGCGTGCGCTTCGGCCGGACCACCCGCTCGGATCGCCGCATCGACGAACCCTTCGTCGAGATCCACGTCGCCGACACCGGGCCGGGCATCTCCCGAAAGGTGCTCGACAAGATCTTCCTGCCGTTCTTCACCACCAAGGACAAGGGGACGGGCCTCGGGCTCGCGATCAGCCAACGCATCGTCCAGGGCGCACAAGGCCGGATCGAGGTGCGCTCCTACGAGGGGCGCGGGAGCACCTTCACCGTCGTCTTGCCCGCGGCGAAGGACGCGCCGCCCGTGCCCACCGAGGTCGCGGAAGGTATGAGCTCCACCGATTCGACGCTCGCGCGGCGCTCGTCGCCGCCCGCGCGCCGAGACGCCTCCTGAACCCACCGCCCGCGCGCCGACGATCCCAGACTCGCCGGCGCGGCTTCGTGAAGGCCCGCGCCGTTCAGTCGCCCTGCATCAGGCCGCGAACGCGCCCGCCTTCGAGCCTCACGCCCGCTGCTGCGGGGCGTCGCGGTAGTCCGGGCATCGTCGAGATCTCGCCGGCGAGCGCGACGACGAAGCCCGCTCCTCGCGACTCGCGGAGCTCGCGCACCGCGATTCGCGCGCCCGTGGGCACACCTCGTCGCGTCGGATCGTCGCTGAGCGAGAGTTGGGTCTTCGCGACGCACACGGGCAGGCTGCCGGAACCCGCGCGCTCGATCCGCTCGAGATCCTTCTGGGCGCGCGGGCCGAGCTCGACGCCGTCGGCGCCGTAGAAGGTCTTCGCGATCGCGCCGAGCTTCTCCACGAGCGGGGCCTCGAGTTCGTAGGTGTAGCGAGGCGCGGGCGGCGCACCGTCCCCTTCGAGCAGGATCTCGCGCACCGTGCGCGCGAGCTCGACCGAGCCCTCGCCGCCGCGCGCGAAGGCGTCGGAGCGCACCGCCACGGCGCCGAGCGAGCTCGCGTGTCGCTCGACCATCGCCAAGGCCTCGTCGCCGTCGGTGGGGAAGACGTTCTGCACGACGACCACGGGCAGACCACGGCCCTGGGCGACGCGCACGTGATGCGTCAGGTGTGCGAGGCCTCGCTCGAGCGCGTCGAGGTCGATCGGCGCCTCGACACCCGCCTTGCGAGGAGCGGCCCCTCCGTGGGCTTCGAGCGCGCGGAGGGTCGAGACGAGCACCAACAGACGAGGCCAGGCGCCCAGCACGCGCGCCTTGATGTCGAGGAACTTCTCGCCGCCGAGGTCGAGTCCGAAGCCCGCTTCGGTGACGACGTAGTCGGAGCAGTGCATGCCGAGCTCGGTGGCGAGCACGGAGCTCGTCCCGGTCGCGATGTTCGCGAAGGGCCCGGCGTGCACGAGGGCCGGGCCTCCTTCGAGCGTCTGGACGAGGTTCGGCTGCCGCGCGTCGCGCAGGAGCGCCGTCATCGCGCGGTGCACCTCGAGTTCGCCAGCCGTGACGATGTCGCCTGCCTCCGTCTCGGCCGCGACGACCCGACCGAGTCGCTGCTCGAGATCCTCGCTGCTGCGAGCGAGCGCGAGGATCGCCATCACCTCACTGGCCGCCGTGATGTCGAAGCGCTCCTCACGCGGGACGCCATGGGTCGTGCCGCCGAGCCCCACCATGACGCGCCTCAGGGCGCGGTCGTTCATGTCGAGGGCGCGCGCCCACCGCACGCGCCGTGGGTCGATGCGCCCGTCCTTCGCGAAGCACGTACGGAAGTGCAGCGCGTTGTCGATCGCCGCCGACAAGAGGTTGTTGGCGCAGGTGATCGCGTGCAGATCGCCGGTGAAGTGCAGGTTGATGTCGTCGGCGGGGTGCAGGCTCGCGCGACCACCGCCCGTGCCGCCTCCCTTGATCCCGAAGACCGGGCCCAGCGAGGGCTCGCGCAGGCACAACGCGACGCGCTCGCCGAGCCGACGCAGCCCCATCGCGAGGCCGATCGACATCGTCGTCTTGCCCTCTCCGGCAGGCGTCGGGTTGATCGCGCTCACGAGGATCAGGCGACCCGCGCCGCGCTTGTCGCGCTCGAGCGCGCGATCGACGTCGATCTTGGCCTTGTCTCGGCCGTAGGGGACGACGTCTTCCTCGGCGAGACCGAGCTCTCGCGCGACGGCGTGGATATCCTGGAGCCCCGGGGCAGCGATCGACATGCTGGGCGCTGATCTGTCCCAGCCGCGAGCCGAGCGCTACTCGATTGCGAGGTAGTTCTGCGCGATGAGCTTCAGCAGGATCTCGGCGGTGTCGAGATCGGTCGCCGGGCTCTTGTTGAGCACCGTCGCCACGTGGCCGAAGTTGAGCGCCAGCTGCAGCACGTCGAGCTCGTTCGGGCCGAGGGCTCGCAGCGGCGCCGAGAGCGGGTGCACGAGCAGCACGCGGGCGTCGAGGTCCGGCAGGCGATGACGGAGGTTGTTGAGCTCGTCGATCTGCCGGAGACCCTCCATGAGGATCTCGGTCACGCTGGCGTCGATCTCGCCCTCGATCGGGCTCTCGTCGTAGGGCTCGAGCGAGAAGGTGCCCGTGGTCCAAGTGAGGATGCGGTACGCGCTCTTCAGCGGCGGCACCTCGTCGAGGTCGTTGATCGACGCAAAGACGATCGTGCCCTTGCGCATGAAGATCTTGCCGATGTCCTCGTCGGACTGGACCACCAAGCAGCCGCTCTTCTTCGAGGTTCCGAGCAGCTGGAGCAGGTCGGGCAGCGGGATCTCGTCGATCGCGCCCGACATCGTCTTGCCGGATTGGCTGCGCTGGGCGGAGTGCTCGGCGCCCATGCGCGGGCCGGCGTTCGCCGCGTCCATCGACACGACCTTGAGGATGCTCGTGCCGATGAGCACGCGGTCACCCTCCTTCAGCGAGGCGCGGCGGATCTTCTCGCCGTTGACGAAGGTGCCGTTCGTCGAGCCCAGGTCTTCGATCGTGATGTCGGCGTCGGAGCAGAAGATGCGCGCGTGACGGCGCGAGACCATGTCCTCGACGAGGACCATGTCGAGATCACTCGAGCGTCCGACGACGATCTCCTTGTTCTCGCCGAGCGGGAATTCCCCTCCCTGGTACTTTCCCGAGATGAACCGCAACGCCAAGCGGTTCACGGGCACCCTGGAAGGCTGGTTTTCCATCGTTCGGAGGGAAGGAGGCCGTTCGTGGGAACGGAGGGAGGGGGGCGAGCGAGGCTCGAGCGCGCGTCGCACTCGCCCAAACGCGCGTGGAGACTAGATTCTCCCGAGCGATTGGGTCAAGTCGACAAGCGAAGACATCCTAGCAGGGAGTGGGGCGCTGGGGACAATTCGCTCACGTCCTGCGGAGCTCGGGCGAGGCTGCAGCAAGCGGCGTCCCCGCTCCCCGACCCAAGCCCGATCAAGGCATCGGGGCTTGGGTGTAGAGTGCGCCGATGCAAGCGGGCGATCCCCTCGGGCTGCATCGAGTCGTTCCTCCCTCCGAGCCTGGTGTCCCGGTGCCGCTGCCGCAGCGCGCCGAGCGCCTCGACGCCGATCCGGCGCGGCTCTACGAGTCGGAGATCCTGCTCGACGTCGAGACCTTGAACATCGACGCGGCGAGCTTCCGCCAGATGGAGGAGGCGACCGTGGCAGAGCCGGGTGGGGTCGCCCGGTTGGTCCGCGAGACGGTCGAGCGCCGAGGCAAGCAGCACAACCCGGTGACCGGCTCGGGCGGCATGCTGCTCGGCAAGGTGGCGCGCGTGGGTGAGCTGGTTCGGGAGCGAGGCTTCGAGGTCGGTGACAGGGTCGCGACCCTCGCGTCGCTCTCACTGACCCCGCTCCGCATCGAGCGCATCCTCGAGGTGAGGCCGCAGAGCGCGCAGGTCGACGTCGTCGCCAAGGCCGTCGTCTTCGCCTCCGCTCCGATGGCGAAGATGCCCAAGGATCTACCGGAGCGCCTCTCGCTCGCCGCACTCGACGTGGCCGGGGCCGCTCCTCAGGTGGCCAGGCTCGCGCGGCCGGGCGACACGGTCGTCGTGCTCGGCGCCGGTGGCAAGAGCGGCATCCTCTGCGCCGCCGAGGCGCGCAAGCGCGTGGGGCGCTCCGGTCGCGTCTATGGTCTCGAGTCGCACGAACCCTACGCAGACGACCTCGTCGCGCTCGGGCTCTGCGACGGCGTCCTGCGCGGCGACGCGCGCGACACCGTGGGCGTGCGCGATCAGGTGATGGCGCTCACGGCAGGCGCTGGCGCCGATCTGGTGCTGAGCTGCGTGAACGTTCCGGGCTGCGAGATGGCCGCGATCTGCTCCGCGAAGGACCGTGGCAAGGTCTACTTCTTCGCGATGAGCACCTCGTTCACGGCCTGCGCGCTCGGCGCCGAGGGCATCGGCGCCGACGTCGATCTCTACATCGGGAACGGCTACGCACACGGGCACGCCGAGCACACCCTGGGCCTGCTCCGAGAGGACAACCGCCTGAGCTCGCTCTTCTCGTCCCGCTACGGCTGAAACCTCGGCTGCATGGAAGCACGAAGCCCCCGCACCTCTCGGTGTCGGGGGCTTCGCTCGTTCATGGCGAGGGCGGCGACGCGGCCGCCCTCAGCCTGGGAGCGCGAGCCCTCCTCCCGGAGGGGTCGTCACTCCTCGTGCGGGGCTCAGTCGTAGATGCCCTTCATCGAAGCCGGCGCCATACGGAAGTCCTTCATCATCTGGCGCATGAAGGCCGGCAGCGACTTGTAGCGATCGAGCTTCTGGCAGGCGCGGTTGCGCTCGCAGGTGCAGCCCGTGGTCACGTCGTCCGCCCAGGTGGCCGGGTCGTCCGTGTTGGGGATCGCACCCTCGTTGCAGTCCGCGAACTGCGTGCCGGCGAGCGGACCGACGCCCGTGTCGACGCGCACGCGGGGCGTGCCGTCGGGGTTGAGCTCGGGGATGAACCACTCGGTGGTGCCGTTGTTGACCCAAGCGCCGTAGTAGGCCTGAGCGAGCAGCTCGTTGGCGTACTCGAGCACGCGGGCGCCGACGCCACGCTGCACCGTCTTGCCGAAGATCTCCTCGGTGCCGTAGGTGCGGGCGACGTAGATGCGACCATCGGGCAGGTGCAGCTCGATGCGGTTGGTGAACTCGGGGTCGTTGTCGGTCCCGATCTCCCAGATGCCCATCAGGTCGATCCAGCCGACGCGCTGGTTCTCGGGCAGGTACATGAGCGTCATGGCGATGAGCCACTTCTGCTGCTCCCAGCCCACCTGCGGGTCGACGGGGAGGGTCTCCGCCGGGAGGCGCGGGTCGAGCGGGCGGAGGTTCTCCACCGCGCCGGTGCTGCCGTTGTAGCTGCAGGTCTGGCCCGAGGGGCAGCCGTAGGTGCTGCAGACGATGCCGGCGTCCGAGGGGAAGCACACCTCGGGGGAGGGCGTCCACCACGTGGTCCAGCCGATGCCGGAGGCGGGGAAGCCGTTGCTGTCGAGCTGAGCGCTGCCGTTCGCAGCCGCCACGCGCGGGGCCTTGATGAAGTCGTCACCGGTGAGGCCGTTCGCCAGGAGGCGGCGGTACCCATCGGGGAAGAGATCAGCCATGGACACGGCGCGGTAGCGCGGGTCGGTGAAGTCGCCGAGCGAGTCGCTGATGAAGTTGTCGACCGACTCGGTGAGCAGGTACGGAGCGTACAGCTTGTCGTAGTACGAGCCGGCGGTGAGGGTGTAGTCGCGGTCGTACTCGCCACGATCGTCGGCGAGCGCGTTCTCCACCGGCTTGCCGCCGATGCTGAACTGGCCGAAGCGACCCGTCGCGCCGTTCGGGACGGTGACCGCGCCCGGGATGCAGTTCGGCAGCGAGCAGCCCGCGAGGAGCGACTCCTCTGCGCGCAGGACCGTGTCGCCCGTGACCTTGCCGTGGGGGCCGGCCTGCGGACGGAAGAGCTGCCTGGAGAAGTGGTCGAACGCGACGCCCGAGGCGAGCGTGTTCTCCGGGTAGTTCAGGTTCGCGATGAACGGCCACAGCTCGTTGAAGTCGAGGCCGAGCTCCACCGAGAAGTCTCGGTAGATGTTGGTGAGCAGGCCGAGGCCCTTCGCGCCGTCGCGCATCTTCTCGTTGTAACGCCACAGGATGCGGCCCGACTGCGAGCGAACGCTGAAGGTGCGGCGGTTGCGGCGGAAGTTGTCGAAGATGTGACGAGTCTCCTGCTCCGTGATGAAGAAGTTGAAGAGCTCGTAGGCGTCGGCGCCGTTGTCGTGACGGTACACGGCGAGGTTGCCGAGGTCGGCCCAGCTGTCGGTCGCGAACGCGTAGGGAACGCGCGAGCGGCCGAACTTGTCGACGGCCTTGCCGCCACGGTAGAAGCCCGCGGTGCGGATCTCCTGCGCGGTCGGGTTGCGCATCGTCTCGTACTGGACGTAGTCGACCTCTTGGCCACGGCAGCGGGTGTACTCGCCGTTGACCTTGACGATGTGGCCGTCCATCACCGGATCCCACACGCCGTGCACGGCGTCGTTCCAGTAGGAGGGCTTGAACTTCGCGCGGACCTCGTCTTCGGTCGCGCCGACCGAGGCGCAGGTATCGCGCTTGATGAGGTCGTAGACCCGGTTGAGCTGCGAGTAGTGGATCTGGTCGCCAGCGGTGTTGAGGTGCTGGTAGCCCACGATGCCGCCGAAGCTGTCGGTGATCGCGAGGAGCGAGCGGCCCCTGCTGCCGGGCGTCGAGGTCTTGTAGGTCGGGTCGGTGTGCACCGTCATGGTGTCACCGTAGAAGAACCGAGCCGCGTGGAAGTCGAAGGCGCCGAGGCCGATGAGGTCCTGGCTGTTCTCACCCGCGTAGTCCATGACCGAGGAGGACATGAACATCCAGATGAGGTTGTCGCGCTCTTCGTTGGTGACCGGATCGAAGTAGCGGGGGCCGATGCAGCCCTCGCCCGTCGCGTCCACGTCGTTGCAGGGCGCCGTGACGGTGCCGTTCTTGGTGCGGAGCTGCCAGTACTGCGGGCGGTAGCCCCAGGCGTTCGACGAGCTCACGAAGTTGTGGCGCTCACCGATCGAGTGACCCATCTCGTGGATCATGACGGCGTACTGAGCGCGCTGCGCGAGGAACTTGCGGATCGCCTCGGCGCGAGCCGACTGCTTGTTCTTGTACCAGGGGTCGTTCTTGTCTTCGGAGTTGAACTTGCCGAAGGCCTCGACACCACGCTCGGGGTGCGTCCAGGTCACGTTCTCGAACTTGCGCTCGAGCACGTCGATCATGCCGGTGAGCGAGTTCGGGGCGACGTTCTCCGGAGCCTGGAGGATGCACGCGCCGCGAGCGGCGAGGGCGTTCTCCTTGGCCTGGCGGAGGTCGCGCTGGATCTGGGGGTTGAGCGAGCGCAGCATCGATGCGGACTTCCACACCGAGCCCGTGCCCGCGGTCACCTCGCTCGACGCGGCCTTGATCTCGGCCTGGTTCATGCCAGCGAGCTGCATCATCTGCTCGTCGACGAGCAGGGCCTCGGTCGTCGTGCCCTGCGCCGCGACGCGACGCTGGTCGGTGAACGGGCGGTTGATCGGCATCGCGGAGGAGTCCGCGCGGATGTCGGCCTGACGGATCTTGGCCTCGAACTCCTTCAGCTTCGCCTTCACCTCGTCGCTGATCTCAGGCATCGCCTGCCCGCTGTTCTGCGGGACGCCGTTGGTGAAGTTGCGGCCGTCGGCCACTGCGGCGCGGCGCTTGAGCACCTCGGCGCGATCCATCGTGCCCAGCGCGCCGTTGCCGGCGGAGGCCTCGGCGGCGAGGGCCCAGTCGTTCACGTACTGGGCGTCGGTGATCTCCTCGGTGGAGAGCTCACCCTTGATGAAGCGGCCCATGTCGACGATGCCCTGGCTCCAGAGATCGTTGACGTGCGACCAGACGTTGATGCTCGCGGCGATCTTCTCGCCGGTGAGCGGGTCTTCGCTGTCGGTGTAGATGCCCCAGGGCGACGGCGTCTGCGGGTCGCGGATGACGTTGACCTGGTGGAAGCGCAGGTCGCCCATGCGCGCGTAGAAGCCGTTGTCGCAGGTCGCGAGGATCGACGCGTCGGCCTTCGCCGGGTCGTCGTAGCGCATGCGCCAGTGGTAGTCGCAGTCCGCGGCCTTCACGTCCGCGGGCAGGATCTGGCGGCGGTCCGCCGACTTCGAGGCCTCGGGCATGAGGCGCTGGAGGTCCTGCTGGCAGAGCGGCGAGTCGTTCGGCTCGATCGGGCCGTGGCAGAGCACGAGCATCTCGCCGCGCTTGGCGGTGTCGATGACGCCGGGCTGGTAGCCGCGCGTCCCGCCGACGCTGTCGGCGAGGCCGTTGCAGGCCGAGACGCGACCCTCGCTGTAGGGCGCACCGGAGATGCCGTTCGGGCTGATGATGCCAGCGCGGCAGTCGTCCACCTCACGCGCGAGCGCGATGGCGTCCTGGTTGTCCTCCTGCTGACCGCGGTAGACCGGGTACTTCGCCTCGCACTCGGCGGCGACGGCGTTCTCGTCCTCACCCACGGAGGTGCGGGCGCACTCCGAGTAGCGAGCCGTCTGGACCGCGACGCGCAGGGCGACGTCCCACTCGTGGGCAGCCCACTCGGTGCCCTCGTAGAAGTCGGGGTTCGAGGTCTTCGAGTAGTGCCACACCACCGGGACCTCCTTGCGGAGGCGGTAGGGCAGGGTGCAGCGCTGCATGTGGTAGTCGCAGCGCGAGCCCGAGGCCTTGTCCCTGTCTTCGGCCCTCAAGCCCGAGGCCAGCACCGCGGTGACGTCCTCGCACTCGTCGTGCGTGCCGTTGCCGTCGCCGTCACGCTCGGGGCTCAGGCCCTGAGGCGTGGACTCGGGCGTGAAGCAGGGCTTCATGCACTCGCCCGGCAGCTCGGGGGACTCGACCCAGCCCGCGGGGCAATTGTCCGCCTTGGGCACGTAGGCGTGCGAGCGCTCCCAGAGGTTGTAGCGGGTGATGTAGCGGCGCTGGTAGGTGTCCAGCATGCCGTAGTTGCGTGCGTAGCCGTCGCGGTCGACGGTGAAGGAGCCGGCGACCTGGAAGCGGAAGCCGTCGTGATCGGCGGGCTCGAAGTCCTTGAACTGCACGCGGCGGAACGAGAGACGCAGGGTCAGCTCGACCGGGTTGCAGTTGCCGAAGGGCGCCGTTCCACCGAACAGGTCGTTCTCCAGATAGCAGGCCGGGAAGGAGTCGATGCCCCAGCCCAAGTGCGAGAGGTCGACGAGGCCCGGGGTCGCGAAGGCCTTGTTGGTGATGTCGAAGTAGCCCTGGTCGGTCGCGAAGTGCGGCGCGTCGGGGTGGTTCGGGTCGTTCACCCAGTACGACAGGGGCTCGTAGGTGATGCCGCCGTAGAGGCCCATCAGCGAGAGCGTGTCGAAGTCGTAGGCGTCGACGTTGAGGTTGCGCGACCAGTCGACGCGGAAGTAGCTCCGCTCGTACCAGGGGCGATCGCTCGTATTCTCGACGATGACGTTCGACTCTTCGCCCGTGCTCGGGTTGTAGTCGCGCTGGATGTCGAAGTGCGAGCGGATGGGGAACGCGTAGGCGACCTGGCCGTCGATGTCGGCCGCGCCGCCGGCGCCCTCACTCTCGGAGAAGTCGATGCGCTGGTAGGTGATGCGACCGATGAGCAGGTCCTCGGTGATCTCCCACTTGATGCGCGTCACGGGCTGCGCGTAGGTCGACGTGAAGAGGCCGTCCTGCGCGGCGCCGTAACCGACGTCGACCACGGTGTTCTGGACCCAGAACTGCGGGTCGTCGGTCGTACCGACGAGGTCTTCCCCGACGAAGAAGCTCTTCGCCAGGGCGTTGGGTTGCACCCGGTTGATGGGAGCGCGTTCTTCGGCGCACCCGACGGCGCCGCTGGCGCCGAGGCCGATGGCCCCCACCAGTAGCGCGCGTTTCCACATTCTCATCGGTCGTCCTCCTTGCACTGCACGTCGACCGTGGGCGAGCAGCGCCCTCGGACGAGAAGATCTAGGGCTCCCGGAGCGGAGCCTCGGGAGCGTCACGAAAACTTGGCCGTCCTAAGCCGGCTGTAGGAAACGAGAAGAGCCCTGAGCTACTGAAGCAAGCCGAGTGCCAGTTTGGCAACATGCGCCCAATGGCCTGGAATCATTGATGTACTTCGCCGGATTCCAGGGGTGAGCTCGTCGCCTCGCTGGGTGGCGGGAACATCCCCGACCCCCAGCCGTTAGCTTGTTGACTGCACATCGGGCGAGCTCGGGCCCTGGCAGCGCGCACGCTTACCACAGGGTCCGAGCCGATGGAACGGCGCTGGCAAGGGCGGTGAGCGCCGTCGAGAACCTCGCCCCCAGCGCCTCGCGGGGGTAGCTTCGCAGCCGATGAGCCGCCTACCTCAGCTCCTCGCCGTGGCCCTGCTGGCGGCGTCGGCCCCGGTCGCCCTGCTCGGCTGCCCGGCGGGCGCGTGTTTCCTCGAGGTCTGCTCGGGCGGCAATTGCCGCTGCTCGATCTCGTCCTGCGGGGAGGGCGCCGCCTTCGACACGAAGCAGCGCCGGTGCCGTTGCGTGAAGGGCTACTTCGATCTCGCGGGACAGTGCCTCGACCAGCTCCAGGCGAACGCCTACTGCGGAGCGGGGTATTCCTACGCACCTCCTGCCCCGGGGTGGTCGGGCGGGTGTGTCGAGCTGACGTGTCGGCCGGGCGACAAGCTCGACCTGAAGACGGGGTGGTGCATCTCGAAGGACGAGCTGGCCAAGCAGGCCGGGGTGTCGCTCGGTCAGGGGCAGACCCTCGGCTGCGCGGCAGGCGAGGTGCTCGTGGTCGAGGGAGGCGCCGCTGCGTGCGTCCCTGCGGAGCAGTCCTGCGCCAAGGACGAGTACTGGACCGGGCAGGTCTGCGCGAAGGAGCCCGGCTGTCCCACGGGGCAGAAGTTCGATCGAGCCCAGGCGCGCTGCGTCGCCTACGCGCAGGGAGGCGAGGAGCACGTGGTCGACGTGCACACCTGGGCTGCCTCGACCTACGGCCCGAACGGTGGGACCGGCGCGGCGGGCTTCTGCTCGACGCTCGCGAAGAAGCCACTGAGCTTCGGGCTGTCGGCGGGGTCGAGCACGATCGTGCGCGTGAAGGTGGATCTCGCGTTCCCGTCGAACGAGGTCGCGCGAGGCGTGGCGCAGTCGAACGCGGTGTACGATCTCAGCGGGAACACCGTGCCGCCGGCGGGCGCGTCCGAAGTGGCCGCCGCGGTCGACTCGTCGTTCAAGGCCCTCGTCGCTGGAGGCGGCCGAGCCAACGCGCAGCAGACGAGCACGACCGTGCGCTGCGGCATCGTGCACGGCAGCAAACCCATCGTGGTGCCGGAGTCGGGCGGCTTCTGAGCCACGCGGTTCAGGGCGCGCGCACGCTCAACGCACGCGCGTGAGCACGGTGCGGCCGAGGCTCGCCGGGACCTTGCGCAGCTCGACGCAGCTCGTCACGGTCTTGTCCTTGGCGTCGGTCAGGAAGTTCGACGGCTTCGGGGCGATCTTGGCGAAGTCGACGCTCAGCCGGTCGCCGTCGAGCACGGCGCGCAGCGGGCGATCGCCGACGCTGCTCCAGACCTCCTGGCAGCTGGTGCGCGCTCGATCCGAGTCGAAGCGGTAGCCCACCGGAGGCTCCGGGCGGATCTTGTCGTCGACGCTGTAGACCTCGCCGCTGTGGCTCAAGACGAAGCGAGCTTCGCCCGCGCGGTAGTCGGCGGGGGCGAACTCCGCGGGGTCGACCACGCGGAACTCCACGAAGCCCGCGACGCGCACGGCCTCGAGCTGGCGATCCGACTCGGTGCGCCAGACGCCGACGAGCGTGTCGAGAGGGTCGACGGGCGGGGGGGCCGCAACGGCGCCGCTCGCCGAGCTGCTCGCGCTCGACGCGCTGGGTTCGGGCTCGGGGCTCGACGCCGAGGGCTCCACGCTCGCCGCTCCGCGCGCTTGGCGTCGGTCCGTGCGGTCGCTGCGCAGCCAGAGCAACGCGCCCGCACCGAGCCCGAGCAACAGGGCGAGCCCGATCACCACCCCGAGCCCTCGCTTCGCCGGAGACGTGGCCGCTCCTGGGCTCGTGAGCGACGCGACCGCGTCGGTCGTCGCCGAGGCGGGCGGCGCGGTCTCGTGCGGCGGTCGGAGCGAGCTCGTACCGACGATCGTTGGACGTCCACCGACCATGGTCGCGCGCCCGCCCGCGAGCGCGTCGAGCGTGGCGAGGAACTCCTCGCAGCTCGCGAAGCGCGCCTCGCGATCCTTCGCGCAGGCGCGCTGGAGCAGGTCGTCGATCCAGTCGGGCAGGTCGGCGCGCTCGGCCTTCGCCCTCGGGAGTGGCTCCTCGACGTGCTTGCGCATGATGTCGTAGCTGCTCGAGGCGTCGAAGGGCACGTGGCCCGTGAGCAGCTCGAAGCAGAGGATCCCGAGCGCGTAGACGTCGGCGCGGGCGTCGAGATCGCGCCGACCCTGGACCTGCTCGGGCGACATGTACCAGAGCGAGCCGATGACACCCTTCGTCTTGAAGCCGCGAGGCTGCTCTTCGTCGGCCGGTTTCGCGATCCCGAAGTCGGTCACCTTCGCGACGCCGTCCTTGCGCCGCACGAGGATGTTCGCCGGCTTCAGGTCGCGGTGGATCACGCCCTCGCGGTGTGCGGCGCCGACGCCCTGCAGGATCTGACGGAAGAGATCGAGCGCGACCGTGAAGGGCAGGTGGTGGCCCTCCTCCGAGTAGCGTTTGACGGTCTTGTCGAGGCTCTCGCCGTCGATGTACTGCATCACCAGCCAGAGGCCCGTGTCGTCGGCGACGACCGCGTTCAGGCGCACCACGTTCGGGTGATCGATGCGCGCGAGCGCGCGGCCCTCGGCGAGCGTTCGCTCGCGCACGTCCTTGCGGTGGGCGAGCTCGGGGCGCACGGCCTTGAGCACCACCTCGACCCGCGTGTGCACGTCGGTCGCGAGGTACACGACGCCCATGCCACCCTGGCCGAGCACGCGCTGGATCGAGTACTTGCCGTCGATCAGCGTGCCCGCCGCGAGCGGGGCGTTCTGGGCGTGCGCGCGCGGCGCCGGCTCGCTCGAGCCTCGTGACTCGGCGGGCTGCGTGGGGGCGGGCGCCATCTGCTCCGGCACGGGCTCGCCGGGCTCCGTGCGCTCGACGGCTGAGCCTGGCCGGAGCGCAGCTCCGCACTGGCCGCAGAACTCGCCTCCGTCCGTCGCTGCGCCGCACGCGGGGCAGGGGCTCGCGGGGCCGTCGCCGGAGCCGATCATGTCCGCGCCTCCGTGCACGGAGGCGCTCGGCGGTGGAGGCTCGGCGGATCGTCGCTCGGCACCGTCGTTCGCCTCCCCCGTGCCGAAGGGCTCAGGTCCAGTGACCCGCGCGCAGGGCGGCGGAGTCGATGGTCTTCACCTTCGGGGCCATGGCTTCGCGGAAGGTGCGCTCGTCGTCGTCGTCGAGCACGGCCTCTCCGAAGCCCGTCGCCACCTCCATCGCCGTGGCGAGGATGCGCAGGAACTGCTGGAAGCTCGACGCGCAGAGCGAGGGCTTGAAGGTGTCGGTGCCGGTCATCGCGGTGAACACGGGGCAGTCGCCTTCGGCGTCGAGCTTCGAGACGTCGAGGAAGTAGGGGTCTCCGAGCAGCGCGCTGCGGCCGATGATGATCCAGCTCTTCCGCCAGTTCGGGTTGGCCTCGACCTCCGCGCTCGCGCGGCCGTAGCCGACCTGCTCCTCGAGGATCTTCTCCGCGGGCAGGAGCCTCACGCGCTCCACCGGCGACACGGTCTCGACGTCGAGCGGGTTCGCCTCGGCGAGGAAGGACCGGAAGCGGAACGGCACCTTGAGCGACTTGCGCAGCTCGTCGAGCACGGCGGCATCGGCGCGCCCGAAGCGCGCTGGGATCGTTCGTCGCTCGAAGACGCTCTTCAGCGCCTCCACTGCCTCGGCTAGATCGCTGTCCACCGAAGGTCACCTCTCGGTCGCGCCCGGCTTGACCGGTTAGGGGTCTGTGCTCGAGAGCACGGTCGTGCGAGTCGGTCCGATCCCTGGAGGGGACGGCGCACATCGACTGCCTTAGCTCGATCGGGGGGCGCTTGGCGAGCGGAAAACTCGCGGGGCCCGGGCGCGGATCCCCGGACACGGCTCCTGCTCGGAGGAGCTCAGCGCCTGCGCTTCGAGCGGCGGGGGTCGTGGTGCTCGACGAGCGCGAGGTAGTCGACCTCGTGTTCGGCAGGCGCGGCGGGCGTGGGGCCGAGCTGCCGGAGGGGCTTCAGCGCCTCGAGCATCGCGACGAGCTCGCTCGCCGCGGCGGGTCGCCCTCGCGCGAGCCGATCCGCGAGCGCCTCGTCGAGTGCGTCGATCTTCGCGACCGAGACGTGCCCACGGCGGTGCAGATCGAGGAAGCTCCGCGCGAGCGCGCTGCGCTCGAAGTTGTGCACGACGACCAGGTCGGCGGCGACGCGCAGCACGCTCGCCGCCGGGAGGCGCCCGTCCTCGAAGAGCACGAGCGTCGCCTGGAGGTAGTTGTAGAAGGGCACGACCCGTGGGCCGTAGATCCGGAACTCGGCGGGCGATGACTGCCGATCGAGGTGGATGAGCACCCGCTCGACGACCGGCGCCTCGTGCTCACCGAGCGCTTGTTCGATGTACGAGGCCCAGCGCAAGGCGTCGGCCACGGTGTCGTCGTAGGCCCGCCCGCGCCGCAGGATCTCGGCGAGCTCGTCGCGGCCGACGGCCCCACTCACGACGTCGGCGTAGAGGCTGTAGACGAAGGCGTCGGCCTCGGCGTCGTCGCCGAGCAGGACCTCCTGCAGGATCCGCCCACGCTCGTCGCGCTGCGCGCGGAGCTCGCAGCGACGCAGGAGCAGAGAGGGCAGCTTGTAGCCGAGCTGGCCACGGAGCGCGCGGAACCTCAGCCGGAGGATGTTCTGCAGGTTGGGCTTGAGCGTCAGCGACGCATAGCGCACGCCGTCGAGCCGCAGCTTCTCCTCGATCCGACCTCGGAGCTGCTCCGGACTGCCGCTCAGGATGTGCGTCTCGACGCCCGCGCGCCCGAGCTCTCGGAGCAATGCCGCGGCGCCGGGCACGGTGCCCTTCTGATCGGGGCGCTCGATCGCGGTGCGCAGCAGATCGCGCACGGTGTCGAA
>CALKVW010000147.1 GCA_938004785.1 uncultured Polyangiaceae bacterium | reverse complement strand
AGCCTGTGCGGAGCGAGCCTGTGCGGAGCGAGCCTGCGCCGCGCGCCCGCGCTACTCGGCCCAGCCCCACTGCAGGCGCCGGAAGATCGGCTCGAGCAAGAGCTCGCTCGGCGCCTTCGCGGCGGGCTGCGCCGCCGCACACTGCACGACCGCCGCCCAGGCGAGCGCGGTGAGGTCGTCGCTCTCGGTGAGCGCCCTCGACGCCGCGAGCGCGCGCTCACGCTCTCCGAGCTCCCAAGCGGCGGCGGCGGCGAGCCCTCTGAGCTCCGGGCGCTCGGCGCGCTCTGCGGCGTCGAAGACGTCGCGCGCGAAGGCCTGGCGATCGAAGTGCCGCGCGAGCGCGCAGGAGGCGCGCAGGGCGACCTCGTCGCCCATCGGCTTGGTGCGGGCGAGCGCCTCGAGCATCGGGCGCGCCACGTCGGCCTTGGCGGCCGCGAGGCGGAAGAGGAAGGACGTGTCGCGGTCGGCGCTCGGCCTGTGCGAGAGCCGCGCGACGAGCTCGGTCGTGGGGCGGGTGCCACCGGTGCCTCGCGAGGGCTCGAGCGCCCAGGCCACGAGCGACCACGCCGCGCGGGAGCTGTCAGGCCCGGTGCTCGTCTTCTCGACCGCCTCGCGGATCGCCCGATCGTCGCCGCCGCGGTGGGAGATCTCCGCCATCACCAGCCAGCGGCCGAGGTGACGCTCCGAGCCGCGCAGCACGTGCAGGGCCTCGGCCATCTGCAGGCACGCGCGTCGGTCGATCTGCTCGAGCTCCAAGGAGAGCGGCAGGAACAGGTCGATGCACAGCGAGATCCGGTGCGCCTCCTTGATGCGCGGGGCGAGCGCGCCGAGCCTCGGCCCGGAGAGCTCACCTCGGCACACGCGCGCGACCTCCGCAGCGAAGGCGATCTGGGTCTTGGAGCTCGCGGCGGCCTTCGCGAGCGGCGGAGCGAGCGCAGCCTCGTGCGTGAAGCAGGCCGCCGAGATCGACGCGAGCCCACCCGCGTCCTCGGCCTTGAGCGTCGTCGACAGGAGCCCCGCGAGGCGCTTGTCGCCGAGCTCGGCGAGCGAGCGCATCGCCGCGCCGTAGAGCTCGCGGTCGGTGGCGCTCTTCTTCGCGAGCGCCTTCGCCGCCTGGAACAGCTGCGTACGCACGTTCGCCGAGAGCGGCGCGATCGCGCGCGCGACCGCGGCGAGCTTGGCCTCCGCGGCAGGCTTGCGGCGTACGCAAGCGTCGATCTCGGCGCCGAGGCGCCGTTCGAGCGCCTCCATCGCCTGGTCCCCCGTCCCCTTACCCATCCAGCCCGACGCTACCAGAAGCGAGGGCGTCGGGGGCAACCGCCTCTGCTTCGAGCGCACGGGGTGCGCTCGGGGCCACGGCCCGGCGTGGCCCGATGCGGCACATAGTCACACCATTTCGGTCACTTACTGAGATACGACGCGCTCGATGGCGAGCGCGAGCGCTTCGCCGTCCACGGTGCTCGGCCGAGCAAGCTGCTCGGTCGCCCGGGCTTCGCCCCCGATGGAGAGCGAGCTCACGAGCGCCTCGCGCATGAGCAGCGTTCGGTTGTCGTTGGCGACGCGCAGCACGCGCTCGGTGCCCTCGAGGTGCAGCGCGATGCGATCGGCGAAGTCGAGCCCGCTGTCCTTGCGCAGCTGCTGGAGCGCACGGAGGATCTTGCGGGCGAGCCCTTCGTCACGGAGCTGGTCGTCGAGCATCGTGTGCAGCACGACCACGCCCGCGCGCCCACCGGCGGCTGCGTGGCCCTCGCTCGCGTCGACCGCGATCTCGAGCTCCTCGGGGCCGATCTCGACCTTGTCGCCGTCGAGATCGAGCTCGATGCTTCCGGCGCGCGCGAGCTCGGCGCGCAAGAGCGCCGCGTCGGACTTCGCGAGCACCGCCTTGCAGACCTGGACCTTCTTGCCGAGCTTCGGGCCGAGCGCGCGGAAGTTCGGCTTCAGCGTGTAGCGCACGAAGCCCGCCTCTTCGCCCGGGGCGAGCACGCCGAGCTCGTGCACGTTGAGCTCCTCGGCGATGAGCTCGGCGTGCCCACGCACGGCCTCGACGAGATCGGCCTCGCCGGCGACGACCTCGGCGCGCGAGAGGGGCTGCGCGACGGCGATCTGCGCCGCGTTGCGCACCTGCAGGCCGAGGCTCACCAGATCACGCACCGCGCGCATCTCCCGCGCGAGCTTGCGGTCGACCGCCGAGGCGTCGGCCGTGGGCCAGGCGACGAGGTGCACGCTCTCGGGCAGCGTCGTGGGCCAGGGCCCCCGCGCGAGGTTCTGCCAGAGCTCCTCGGCGAAGAAGGGCGTGAACGGCGCGGCGAGGCGCGCGGTCGTCACGAGCAGCTCGTAGAGCGTGTGGTAGGCGTCGGCTTTGTCTTGCGAGGCGGTGCCGTCCTCGAAGCTGCCCTTCTCCCAGAAGCGCGCGCGGCTGCGGCGCAGCCACCAGTTGCTCACGCCCTCGACGAGCTCGACGAGCGCGCCGGCGGCGTCGTAGAGCAGGTAGGCGTCGAGCGCTTCGGTCAGCTTCGTGACCGCGAGCGAGAGCTCGCTGAGCACCCAGCGGTCGAGCTCGCTTCGCTCCTTCACGGGGCGGTAGCCCTGCGAGCGCGCGAGCGAGGCGCCATCCACGTCGCTCGCGGCCGCGTTGCCGCGCGCCGGATCGAAGCGGTCGATGTTCGCGTAGATGGTGAAGAAGCTGTAGACGTTGCGCAGCTTGACCTGGAACTCCTTCTGCTCGAGGCGCACGTTCGTCAGCGAGTGGCGCGTGTTCGTCCACGAGGGGCTCGAGGCGTAGAAGAACCAGCGGAAAGCGTCGGCGCCGGGCGCGGGCGAGGTCGGGTCTTCGATCCAGAGCTTCTGCGTGCTGGGCAGACGCGGGACCTCGACGGGGCTCACCGAGAGCGCGCCTTCGCTGGGCTCGAGGCCGAGCTTCGCGGCATCGGCGGGTGAGAGCGCGACGATGCGGCGAGGCAGCTTCTTCTTGCCGCCCGGCAAGACGAGGCTCGCCGGCGCCGGGCGCAGCTCGAAGCCGACCCGATCCTCGGCGCCTTCGCGGTAGAGCACCACCTTCGCCGAGCTGCCCGTGAGATCGAGGCCCTCGTAGTCCTCGCGCGCGATGTAGGCGACGCCGGGCTCGAGGCCCTCCGACGATGCGAGCGCGGCGAACTCCATGCGCACCTTCTCGAGGATGACCTCGGGCGGCGTGTAGTTGCCCTTCGACTTCGACTCCTTCTTGCCCTCCTTGTCGCAGACGTGGCCGAGCACGACGCAGGTCTTGTAGGGGTGTGGCAGCGCGCGCGGCTCGAGCCCGAGCTCCCTCTGCGTCGCTTCGTCGAAGACGAGCGTCGAGATCATGAGCAGCGAGTAGAACCAGCCTCGCGTCTGGTCGATGGCCTCGCTGATGAAGTCGGCAGGGAAGGCCTTCGCGAAGGCCTCCTTCGAGCCGGGCGCGTGCGGGAAGCCCCACTGCGCGAAGGGCATGCAGCCCGAGTCGAACCAGCAGTCGATGACCTCGGGCACGCGCCGGTAGACGCCCGGCTCGCCGGGGTTCTCCCAGCTGACCTGATCGATCCAGGGTTTGTGCACCGCGAGGTGCTCGCTGAGCGTGGGGTCGGCCTTCTTCGCGGCCTCGAAGTGATCGAAGGCGCGTGGGTTCTTGGCGAGGATCGCGGCGACGCTCGCGGGCGCTTCCATCTTGCCCGAGACGTCGTTCACCCAGACGTTGAGCGGCGTGCCCCAGTAGCGCTCGCGCGACAGCGCCCAGTCGACGTTGTTGCGCAGGAAATCGCCGAACCTGCCGCCCTGGATGTGCTCGGGCAGCCAGCTCACGTGCTGGTTGTTCTCGATCGCGCGCTCGATGAGCTCGGTCGTGCGGATGTACCAGGCCGGGCGCGCGAACTGGATGAGCGGGTCTTGGTCGGCGCGCCAGCAGAAGGGGTACTCGTGGCGGTAGGCCTCGGCGTGCACGAGCAGGCCTCGCTCCGCGAGCTCGGCCTGGATGTCCTTGTCGCAGTCCTTCACGAAGCGGCCCACGTACTTCGGCAAGGCCTCGATGAAGGTGCCGTCGGGCTTCACGGCGCAGAAGAGCGGAAGAGACGCGCGCGTCTTGGTGATGAGCGCGCGGTGGGCCTTGTGGTCGTCCTCACCGAAGGCGGGCGCGATGTGCACGATGCCCGAGGCGTCCTTCAAGACGAAGTCGGCGGCGATGACGGTGTGGATGACGTCGTGGCCACGCGCCTCTTCGGCGAAGGTGTCGAAGGGCGGCAGGTACTTCGTGCCGACGAGCTCGCTGCCCTTCACGGTGCGCTCGACCGTGAGCGTCGTGCCGAGCTTCTTGCCCACCGACTCGCAGAGCTCGGCGGCGATCACGTACTTCTTGCCGGCCTCGGTGCGCACGAAGGCGTAGTCGAAGGCGGGGTGCACCGCCGCGTACATGTTCGAGGGCAAGGTCCACGGCGTCGTCGTCCACACGAGCAGCGAGGTCTCTTCGTCGCCCACGAGCGGGAAGGCGACGAAGACGCTCGGATCGTCGACCGTCTTGTAGCCCTGGCCCACCTCGCCGGAGCTCAGCGCCGTGCCGCCCTGGGCCCACCACCAGACGACCTTGTCGCCCTGGTAGAGCAGGCCCTTCTCGAAGAGCTTCGAGAGCGCCCACCACACACTCTCGACGTAGCTCTTGTGGAAGGTGACGTAGGCGCTGGGCAGATCGACCCAGAAGCCGATCTTCTCGGTGAGCTTCTCCCAGGCGTCGGTGTAGCGGAAGACGCTCTCGATGCAGCGGTGCGTGAAGGGCTCGACGCCGTACTTCTCGATCTCGGCCTTGCCGTGGATCCGGAGCTCCTTCTCGACCTCGACCTCGACGGGCAGGCCGTGCGTGTCCCAGCCCGCCTTGCGGGGCACGTCGTAGCCCTGCATCGTCTTGTAGCGTGGGAAGACGTCCTTCACGGCGCGCGTGAGCACGTGGCCGTTGTGCGGCATGCCGTTCGCCGTCGGCGGGCCCTCGTAGAAGACGAAGGCGCCTTTGCTCGGGCCGGTGGCGCGCGTCGCCGAGTCGAGGCTCTTGTCGAAGATGCCACGGTCCTTCCAGAAGCCGAGGATGCGCGCCTCGTCGCCGGGGAAGTCGAGCTCGGGGCGAACGGCGGCGAAGACGGGGCGTTTCGGGTCGGCCATGGGTGGCCCGACTTAGCAAGTGCCCACGGGGGCGTCGAGATCGGCGGGCTCGGCCTGCAAAGGCGATGGAAGCGCCTCCGCCGAGGAGGCGCGGCTTCAGCGCTCGGCGACCTTGCGGATCGCGCTCCAGAGCACGCTCGGTGCGGCGCGCACCGCCGCCACGCCCGAGGCGCCCGCTTCGATGCAGGAGCGCGCGTTCGTGGGGTGGATGCCGCCGAGCGCGACGAGGCCGAGGTGCCCATGCCCACCGCGCTCGAGCAGGAGGCGCGCTTCGACGAGCGCGTCGAGGCCGAGCGGCGTGCCCTTGCCCGGGCTCTCGAAGATCGGCGAGAGCAGAGCCGCGGTGACACCGTCGTTGGCGGCGCGCACGACGTCGCCCAGATCGTGGCAGGCGCGCGTGACGATGGCGTGCGCGCCGAGGCGCTTCCGGACGGCGGCGACGCGCTCGGCGCCGTGCGCGTCGGAGCTCGTCGCCGACTGGTGCACGCCATCGGCCTCGAGGGCCTTGGCGAAATCCGGGTGACCGCTCGCGATGAAGAGCATGCCCATCGAGGCGCTCACGTCGCGCAGGCGCAGGCCGAGACGCGCCCGCTCGTCGGGAGGCAGCTGCTTGTCGCGCAGCCACACCGCCGTGGTGGCGCGATCGAGGATGGGCAGCTCGGCCAGCGCCTCGAGCCTCGCCACGAGCAGCTTCTCGGGCACGACGTCGATCGCCGAGACCACGACCAAGCGCAGCGCGGAGACGACGTGCGTCATGGGCCCGTGCCCCCGGTCGGGTCCGCGGTCGCCGCGCCGAGCTCCTCGAGCGTGACGCGAGCGTCCACGGCCTCTCGCGACTTCGGGTGTCGCTGCACGATGAAGCGCAGGGTGCGGATCCTCGCCTCGCGATCCCCGGCGCGCTCGAACTCGTCGGCGAGCAGCGCGAGCGCCTCGGCCGGGGTCTCCTCGAGGCGACGCGAGGGGTCGGGCTCGCTGCCGCACTGCATGGGCGCGCCCATCGACGTGAGCAGGACGAGCGGCGCGAACATGCGCGCGCCGCGCGTGGACGACGCCTGAGGCGCGCCCCGGCGCATGGCCGCGCGCGGGCTCACGCGATGAGCCCGTCGAGCGGTGAGGACGCCGTCGCGTAGAGCTTCTTCGGGATGCGCCCTGCGCGGAAGGCCTTGCGACCTGCGCTCACGGCCTCGCGCATGGCCTCGGCCATGAGCACCGGATGGGTCGCGCCGGCGATCGCGGTGTTCATGAGTACGCCGTCGGCGCCGAGTTCCATGACGCGCGCGGCGTCGCTCGCCGTGCCCACGCCGGCGTCGACGATGAGCGGGAGCTTCACCTGCTCGCGGATGATCGCGAGGTTGTAGGGGTTGCGCACCCCGAGCCCGGAGCCGATGGGCGCCGCGAGCGGCATGACCGCGGCGCAGCCGATATCCGCGAGCTTCTTGCAGACGATGGGGTCGTCGCTGCAGTAGGGCAGCACGACGAAGCCCTCCTTCACGAGCTCGCGCGCGGCCTCGAGCGTGCCCTCGTTGTCGGGGAAGAGCGTCACGTCGTCGCCGATGACCTCGAGCTTGACGAGCGGCGTGTCGAGCAGCTCGCGTGCGAGCCTCGCCGTGCGCAGCGCGTCGGCGACGGTGTAGCAGCCCGCCGTGTTCGGCAGGATCGTCATGCCGAGCCGGAGCAGCACGGCGTGCAAGGAGCCCTCGCCCTTCGCGCTGAGGTCGACCCTGCGCAGGGCGACCGTGATGACCTCCGCGCCCGAAGCCTTCGTGGCCGCTTCGGTCTCTTCGAGGCTCTGGTATTTGCCGGTGCCCACGAACAGTCGGGAGCGGAACGTGTAGGGGCCGATCTGGAGCAGGTCGTCCGTCGAGCTCATCGAAGCCGTGGGTAGTCTCCCGGGCGCGGGGCATCAAGCGGCCCGCGCCGAGCCTGCCAGCCCGCCAGGTGGGTGCTATGCTCGTCGGCGAGACATGCGCATCGCTTCCCTCTTCCTCGGAGCCGTCGTCGCCGGAGTCTGCTTCATCGTGGTGCCGGAGCCTCTCGAGGGGCTGCGCGATCTCGGGGAGACGGGCGATCTCTCGAGGCTGGGGCCGCGCAGCGCACACGCGACCACGAGCGTGCTCCTCTCGCTCGACGAGCTGGTGCTCGGCTCGGAGCGCGTCGCCGTGGTGCGCGCGCTCGAGCGGCGCAGCGCTTGGGAGGTGGTCGCCGGCAGCAAGCGCATCGTCACCTACACGCGCCTCGCGATCGACGAGCACCTCGACGCCCGGGCGAGCGAGCGCGAGCTCTGGGTGCGCACGCTCGGTGGCAGGGTCGGCGACCTCGGTCAACACGTCGCAGGCGAGGCACAGCTCGAGCTCGGCAAACGCGCGCTGGTCTTCGTCGCACGCGGCGAAGGAGCCTGGGTGGTCGCGGGCATGGCGCAAGGCCACTTCCCGCTCGTCGAGCTCGAGGGCGAGAAGCCGCGCCTCGCCCCGAGCCCGGACGCAGGCCGACTGCTGCAGCGCCGAGGGCCGAGCCTCTCCGCGCGCGAGCAGCTCGTCGGCAAGCCGCTCGGCGACGCGGTCGCCACGATCCAAGACCGGGTCCGCGCGCTGCGCAAGTGACGATGCCCGGGCGCGGCGTACGCACCGTCGGTGCATCGCGGGTGGGCCTACGCGCCACGGGCGCGTGGCTGCACGGCGCGCTCGCCTTCGCGGTCTTCGGGGCGCTGCTCGGCCTGAGCTCGGAGTCCGCAGCCTACTGCCGCACCGCCGCCTGCGACGACCGCGTGGGCACGCGCTGCGAGCCGGCGCTCGCGGGTGACTGCGGCACGCCGCTCTACTGGGAGACGAGCTGCGTGGGCTTCGCGATCCAGGAGGGAGGCTCGAAGCACGTCGCGCTCGCGGACCTCGAGCGTGTCGCGGAGCGCTCCTTCGGGGCTTGGGCGCAGGTCGACTGCGGCGCCGAGCCACCGAGCGTCGAGGGCGTGTACCTCGGCACCGTCGCCTGCGACGCGGCGAGCTACGACCCCGAAGGGCCGAACGCCAACCTCGTGGTCTTCCGCGACGATCGCTGGCCCTACGGCGCCGGCGCGGCGCTCGCCCTCACCACCGTGACCTACTCGCTGTCGACCGGCGCCATCCGCGACGCGGACGTCGAGCTCAACGGCGTGAACAACCGCTTCACCATCAGCGACGAGGGCGCCGACTCCGACCTCGAGTCGGTGCTCACCCACGAATTCGGTCACGTGCTGGGCCTCTCGCACACCGACGTCGAGGGCGCGACGATGGTGAGGGACTACGTGCCCGGCTCGCTCGAGCTGCGCAGCCTCGAGGCCGACGACCGAGCGGCGCTCTGCGCAGCCTACCCTCCGGGCCGCGCGAGCCAGTGCGAAGCGACGCCCAACGGTGGGCTCGTGGGCGCCTGCGGCGAGCTCACGGAGGCCTCGGGCGGCTGCAGCTGCGAAGCGGCCGGCCGGGCGGCGCAAGGCTCGCGTCGAGGTGCCTGGTGGCTGGGCGCCGCGGTGCTCGTGGGTTTCGCAGGGGCGAGGCGCCGAGCCGCTCCAGGCCGCGCATGAGCGACGCGGACGGCGAGCCGAGCCTGGAGACGGCGCGCGAGGCCGGTGCGCGCGCGGTGCGCGAGGCCGTGTGGATCGACGACGTCGCGGGGATGCGCGCCTTGCTCGCCCAGCTCGAGGGCGTCGAGGAGCTGGCGCTCGACGTGGAGGCGAACGGCATGTTCGTCTACCGCGCCCGCCTCTGCCTGATGCAGCTCGGCTACGTCGCCCGCGGTACGCCCGGGGTCGCGATCATCGACACGCTGAGCGTCGATCCCGCGCCGCTCGCCGAGCTGCTCGGCCCGCGTGGGCCTCGCAAGATCCTGCACGATCTGGCCTTCGATGCGCGCCTGCTCGCCGAGTACCAGATACCGCTCGGGCGGGTGAGCGACACCTCGGTGCTCGCGCGCTTCGTGGGGCTCGAGGCGACGGGGCTCGCGAGCGTGGCGGGCAGCGTGCTGGGCGTGGAGCTCACGAAGGGTCTGCAGCAGCACGACTGGTCCGAGCGACCGGTCACGCCGCGGCAGCGCGACTACCTCGCCTCGGACGTCGCCTACCTCCTGCCCCTGTTCCACGCGCTGCGCGCGCGCGCGCAGGCCCTCGACGTGCTCGAGGAGGCCGACGAAGAGACCGCGTACCGCCTGCGCTCGGCGCTCGAACCGGCCGCCTCCACGCGACCGAGCTGGTCGCGTCTCAAGGGCTCGGCCGAGCTCGGCCCGGTCGCACGCGCGGTCCTGCGCCGGGGCTACGCGCTGCGCGAGCGCCTCGCGGCGGAGATCGACCGCCCCTCACACCGCGTCGTGTCGAACGACCGGCTGCTCGAGCTCGCCCGGCGCCGCCCGACGAGCCCCGCCGAGCTCGCCCGGGTGCTGGGAGGCGGCGCCGAGCTCGGCGCGTGGCTCGAAGCGGTGCGCTCCGGCATCGCCGACGGCGACGTGCCCGAGCAGGAGCGTGCCGCGCTCGAACCGCGGCTCTTGCCTGCCGAGAGCGTCGCCCGCCGCAGACGTGCCGAGGGGCTCGTCTCGTCCTGGCGGGCGCGCGAGGCCGAGCGACGGGGCATCGATCCGCAAGCGGTCCTCCCCGGGCACTGCGCGAGCGCGCTGGCTTCGCTCCTCCACGAGCCGCCTCCGCCCGAGCAGCGGCGCGAGCGCATGGCCGCGATCGACGGCGTCGGTGCGCGCAGGATCGAGCGCCACGCCGAGGCCTGGCTCGCGCTCTTCGACGTGCTCGACGCGAGCCCCGCGCCGAAGGGCGCCTGAGCGCAGAGCTCGGGAGCCGAGTGTTCCAGAGCTCAGTGTTCCAGAGCTCCGTGTCCCAGAGCTCAGCGCGCCACCTCGGGAGCGCGGCGCTCCCCCGTCGCTCAGGGCCGAGGCGACATCGGGCGCACTCCGGCGTCGTCGAGCAGCCCTCGGTCGTCGCTCACGTCCGGGTTGGGCGTGGTGAGCAGGCGATCGCCGTAGAAGATCGAGTTCGCCCCAGCGTACAGGCAGAGCAGCTGCGTCTCGCGAGACATGTCGCTGCGCCCGGCGGAGAGCCGCACCATCGAGCGCGGCATCATGAGCCTCGCGGTGGCGATCATGCGCACGAACTCCACCGCCTCGACGGGCGGCAGCGACTCGAGCGGCGTGCCGGCGACGCGCACGAGCGCGTTGATGGGCACGCTCTCCGGCTGCGGGTCCATGCGCGCGAGCTCGACGAGCATCATGCAGCGGTCGTCGATCGACTCGCCCATGCCGATGATGCCGCCCGAGCACACCGTGATGCCCGCCTCACGCACGGCCGCGAGCGTGCGCAGGCGATCGTCGTAGGTGCGCGTGGAGATGATGCTGCCGTAGGCGTCGCGCGAGGTGTCGAGGTTGTGGTTGTAGGCGTCGAGGCCCGCGTCCTTGAGGCGCTTGGCCTGCGCGGGCGTGAGCATGCCGAGCGTGCAGCAGGCCTCGAGCCCGAGCTCCTTCACGCCCTCGACCATCTTCACGACCTTGTCGAAGGCCGGGCCCTCCTTCACCTCGCGCCAGGCCGCGCCCATGCAGAAGCGCGTCGCGCCGGCCTCCCTCGCGCGCTTCGCGGCGCCGAGCACCTCTCCGACGTCGAGCATCTTCTCGGGCTCGATCGAGGTCTCGTGGTGGCTCGACTGCGGGCAGTAGGCGCAGTCCTCGGGGCAGCCGCCGGTCTTCACGCTGAGCAAGGTGCAGAGCTGCACCTCGCCTTCGACGTGGTGCTGACGGTGCACCGCGCGCGCGCGGTCGACGAGCTCGAAGAAGGGCAGATCGTGGAGGGCGCGCGCCTCGGCGAGCGTCCAGTCGTGACGGACCTCTCCGAGCGTGGCCTCGAGGTCGCCGCGGGCCGCGCCGGCGCGCAGCGCCTCGGCGGCGCGCGCGCGCGCGCTCAGCGAGAGGGGCAGGACGACGTCGGGGCGCTCGAGGGACTCGCTCATGGCGCGGGTGTCTAGCTCGAAACGGCCTCGGAGGCGATGCTCTGGAGGCAGCGGGCGGCCCGCCTGAGGTAGCCTCGGGGCCGATGCCCCCCTCCCTCCCCCCTCCCCTGTCGGGCGACGAGCTGGCCGAAGGGCCGGTCTTGCTCACGGGGCTGTGCGGCAGGCTCGGGCGCGCCGTCGCGCGTCGGCTGCACCGCGAGAGGCCGGTCGTCGGCGTCGACCGGCGCCCCTTCCACCGCGGCCCCAAGGACATCGAGCACCACGCCATCGATCTGCGCCGCACCAAGGTCCGCGACGTCTTCCGCTCGAGGCGCTTCGCCGCGGTCGTACACCTCGGCATCCTCCACGACCCTCGCGTCGACGAGGCGCAGCACCACGCCTGGAACGTCACCGGCTTCGCGCGCCTGCTCGACTGCGTCGCGCAGTACGCCGTGCCCAAGCTCATCGTGCTGTCGAGCGCGAACGTCTACGGCCCCTCGCCCGACAACCCCCAGTTCCTCGACGAGGACACGCCGCTGCTCGGCGGCGCACGTTTCCCCGAGGTCCGTGATCTCGTCGAGGTCGACATGATGGCGCAGTCCTTCTTCTGGAAGCGCCCCGAGATCGAGACCGTGGTGCTGCGGCCCGCGCACATCCTCGGCGCGGTACGCAACGCGCCCTCGAACTACCTGCGGCTGCCGATCATCCCCACCGTGGCAGGCTTCGATCCGATGGTGCAGGTGGTGCACCAGGGCGACGTCGTGCGCGCGATCGAGCTCGCGCTCAGGCCTCGGGTACGCGGCATCTTCAACCTGGCGGGCCCGGGCCCGGTCGCGCTCTCCCGGCTCATCGAGCTCTCGGGCAAACCTCGCCTGCCGGTCCCGCACGGCCTCATGCGCCGCGCGCTCGGACGCATGTTCCGCATGCACTTCTCCTCGTTCCCGGCCGCCGAGCTCGATTTCATCCGCTACGTCTGCATGGTCGACGACCGCCGCGCGCGCGAGGTGCTCGGCTACGCCCCCACCCACGATCTCGCGTCGACCGTCGGCGCGGTCGACGACCTCTGAGATGCGCGCTTCGTCGTTCGGCTCGCTCGTGCTCGTGGCCTGCGTCGGCTGCACGGAGCCCTCGAGCTCGAGGAGCCTCCCGACGGCGGCGCCACCGAGCGCCTCGGCTGCGGCGTCGAGCGAGCCCGCCGCGCCGGTCTCCGGGCCGCTCTGGGAGCGAGCGGCCGCGAGCTCGGATCCGCTCGATCGGCTCGAGCTCGCCGAGGCCCTCGGCGCTGGCG
>CALKVW010000146.1 GCA_938004785.1 uncultured Polyangiaceae bacterium | reverse complement strand
CCGCGCCGCGCGCCGGATCGCCCGCCGCAGACGCCCGAGGAGCGCAAGCTCTACCTCGAGCAGATGAAGCGTGACCGAGGCAAGAAGGGCGCAGCGGGCGGCATCGGCGCCCCGACGCCGGCACCCGCGCCCGCGGATCCGCACGCGGGCCACAACCACCCCTGAGCTCGTCCCCGAGCTCGGCGTCGAGCTCGACCTTGGGGCCTCGTCCGGCCCCACCCCCGAGCCGCTCGCGACCCGAGCGGCCCCTGCCGAGGTCTCCACATGTCCCAGAGCTCGCCGAGCTTCCGTACGATCTTCGTGCTCGGGACGGGCACGATGGGTCAAGGCATCGCGCAGGTCGCGGCCACCGCCGGGATGCGCACGCGGGTGTTCGACGCCGAGCCCAAGCGGCTCGACGCCGCCTTCGAGGCGATCGCCAAGCAGACGGCGCGCTCGGTCGAGAAGGGCAAGCTCGTCGACGAGGAGCGCAGCGCGCTGCTCGGGCGACTCGAGCGCGTGCGTTCGCTCGAGGAGGGCAGCGAGGGCATCGACGTGGTCGTCGAGGCCGTACCCGAATCGATGGACCTCAAAGTGGAGTTGCTCGGCCGAGTCTGCGCCCACGCGCCTCGCCACGCGATGATCGGCTCGAACACCTCGAGCCTCTCCATCACCGAGCTCGGAGCGCGAATCGGCGCGAGCGACCGCACGGTGGGCCTGCACTTCTTCAACCCACCTCCGGTGATGGCGCTGCTCGAGATCGTGCGTGGCCTGCGTACGAGCGAGGCCACGATCGACGCCGCGCTCGCGCTCGCCGCCCAGCTCGGCAAGACGCCCATCGTCGTGAGCGACACGCCCGGCTTCGCGACCAGCCGCCTGGGCGTGGCCATCGGCGCGGAGGCGATCCGCATGCTCGAGGCGGGTGTGGCCTCCGTCGAGGACATCGATCGCGCGATGGAGCTCGGCTACCGGCACCCGATGGGTCCGCTCAAGCTCGGCGATCTCGTCGGCCTCGACGTGAGGCTCTCGATCCTCGAGCACCTGCACCGCGAGGTCGGCGAGCAGTTCCGCCCCCCGTCGCTGCTCCGGCAGATGGTGCGCGCGGGCAAGCTCGGCAAGAAGAGCGGCGAGGGTTTCTACCGGTGGACCGACGACGGCCCCGTGCCCGCCTTCGAGCCTACGCGGCGCTGACGCAGCTCGCCCCGATGCTGTAGCCTGCGGCTCCGCCAGCGTCTTCGTGCGCGCGCAGCCTGCGGCGACGGCTCGTCGCGGCTCGGGCTCCGCGCCGCACAGCGTCCGGGAGAGCCTCGTATGACCTTCAATCCCTACGCCCCGCCCGCCGAAGGCCCTCTCGGCCCCGCTGCCCTGCCACCGGCCGGCGCGCCACAGGACTGGGGCGCGAGCGAGGTCATCGGGCTCGGCTGGGAGCGCATGAAGGCCGACTGGCCCACGCTCATCTTCGCGCCGATGCTCGGCCAGATGATCGCCGGAATCCCTGGGCAGATCCCGCAGGTCCTGGCGCAGCCCGCCATGACCGGCGACCTGAGCGTGGTGGTGGTGGTCATCGTCACGCTGATCGCGATGGCGCTCGGCATCGCGGCCGGCGCCTTCGTCGCCGTGGGCGTCACGCGGATCTACCTCTCCGCGGCGCGCGGTCGCACGGCGAACTTCGCCGACATCTTTTCGGGCTGGGACAGGTTCGGTCACATGCTCGCGACGCAGTTCCTCGTCGGGCTGATCGTGCTCGCGGGCCTCATCTGCTTCATCGTGCCGGGCATCATCGCCGCGCTCGGGTTGAGCTTCGCGCAGTACTTCGTGGTCGATCGGCGCATGAGCCCCATCGAGGCGATCTCGGCGAGCTGGGAGGCGACGAAGGGCCACAAGCTGAGCCTCTTCGGCTTCGGCTTCCTCGCCATCGGCGTGGTCTTCATCGGGCTCTTGGCCTGCTGCATCGGCGTGATGCCGGCGTCGGCCACCTTGGGGGTCGCGACGGCGATCATCTACACGCGGATCTCGGGCACGATGGGTGAAGGCGGCGGTGCCTTCGGCGGCTTCTCGCCCCCGCCCGCGGGCGCAGGGCCCGGCGCGGAGCCTCCGGGCGGCTGGGGCATGGGCGGCGGTGGCTACGGTCCGCGTGCGGGCGGCGGTGGCTACGGGCCGCCTCCGGGGGGTGGCTACGGGCCGCCTCCGGGCGGTGGCTACGGGCCGCCTCCGGGCGGTGGCTACGGGCCGCCAGCGGGCGGTGGTGGCTGGGGCGGCTGAGGCCGCTCCTCGCCGCGCGGTGCGGCACACCCGGCTTCAGCCTGGATCGAACTGCAGCACGAGCTGACCCGCGCTCTCTGCCTCCTGCTCCGCGAAACCAGCGCCCTCGACCTCGTCGAAACGCACGCCCTCGATCGTCCTGCGCAGGCACTCTTCCATCCAAGCGTCGCCGAGGTCGCTGCTCGGGAGCTCCACGCGATCCACGTTGCCCTCCCAGGCCACAGTGAACTTGAAGATCGCGGAGCCACGCAGCGTGGGCCGCACGGCGAGCGTGCGTGCGTAGCAGTCCTCGAAGCGCTCGTGTGCTTGCTCGATCCGCGTGCGAGCCTCGTCGCGCTCGAGCTGCCCGACGAGCTCGAGCTTGCCGATCGTGACGAGCGCCCGACCTCGGGGCCGAAGCAGCCTGGCCTCCAGGCCGGTCTCGATCTTCACGCCGGGATCGCTCGCGAGCTCGGGCAGGGCGTCGACTTTGGAGCGACCCCGGAGCAGCTCGAGCGCCTCGACGCGCCGTGCGTCGGCCGAGGCCTTCGCGCGCTCCTTGGCAGCTTCGTCGAAGGACCACTGGGTCGCGCCGGGCGCGCCGGGCGTGGCGCGGGGAGGCGGCGGCGGTGGTGTGGCGAGCGCCTCGCTCGGCGCGCTCGAGCTGGGGCTCGGGCGCGCCGCGCGGTCATCCCCGCAGGCAGACGCGAGCGTGAGCAGCGCGGAGGCCGCGAGCCTGAGGCGCTTCATCGCCCGACCTCCAGCTCGGCGTCGAGCAAGCCCACCGCCCTGGCGAGCCCTGCGTCGCTCGGCGCCTCCGCGGCCGGCGCGCGAGGCACGAGCAGCACGTCGCCGAAGCCGTCGCGTTTGGACTTCTGATCCAGGAAGCGCTGCACGACCCAGCGATCGCCGCTCCGCGGCAGCGAGCTGCCGAGCGCTGCGCCGAGCGCCTCGACGAGCGCCTTGCGCTCCACGCGTTCGTTCGCGGTCTCGCGCCAGGGGCGCACCCAGTGTCGAGCTTCGCCGTCGCGATAGACGGCGACTGGGCTCTGCGCTTCGGCCGAGATCGACCACACGCTGAGCACGCGGCCACGGCCGAGCCCGGCGTCGCTCGGGGCCGCCGGCTCCGCGTAGGGGAAGTAGGGCGCTGGCGTCTCGAAGCGCAGGCGCAGGAGCGGCGCAGGCTCGGCGCGCGTCGGCGCGCTCCGTGGAGCAGCCGAGGCGCTCGCGGCCGCGCCCTGTACGGGACCCGGGTCGGCGGCCTTGGCAGGGCGCATCACGGCGACGAAGTGGAAGCCGCGGAGCGCGAGGCGCTCGAGCCAGTGCGTGGTCGCAGCGTCGGCCGGGTGGCCCTGCGCCTCGAGGTGAGCGCGCAGCGCCTCGAGCTCGGTCGGCGTGAAGGTCTTCCAGCTGAGGCCCGCGCGCGCGCTCGGTGCGCTGGTGGGCCGCTTCGTGTCCAGGCCCGGCACGACGCTGCCGCTCGAGGGAAACAGCGGGTGGCGGTCCACCAGGGCGTCGAGCGCGTCGGGGCCGAGCAGCGAGACCTCGGGTTTGCTGGGCACCGGCACGATCTGCAGGGAGGCTTGGCTCGCATCGCGGGGCTCGAAGCCCCACACGAGATCCTCGCGGCCCGTCGCGGCGTCGAACACGAGCAGGGCCCGCTCCACCTGAGGCAAGGCGGCGGCGGCCTTCGCGGACGAAGCTGGCAGGCTGGCGCTCGCCATCGCCGGGCGCGTCGTGTCCGGCAGCGAAGCCGAGAGCGAGATCGCAGCGAGCACGAGCGCGAGTGCAGGACGCTTCGACACGGCCGGAGGCTACGCCGACGCGCCCGGCTCAGCCAGGGTTCGCGTCCGCCGCGCCCGCGTCCGCTGCGCCCGCGTCCGCTGCGCCCGCGTCGCTCGCGCCCGCGTCACTCGGTCCTGCGTCGCCGGCGCCGGCGTCGTTCGCGCCCGCGTCCGCTGCGCCCGCGTCGCTCGCGCCCGCGTCGCTCGCGCCCGCGTCGCTCGGTCCAGCGTCGCCGGCGCCGGCATCGGCTGCGGTCGTCGGCGGCACCCACGGCCAGGGGTAGGTCTGCACCTCGGCGGTCGCGCGATCGACGAGGCGCAACACGGTGGCCCTCGGGTGGTCGGCCATCTGCGTGCGCAGCACGGTGTTCACGCGATCGAAGCTCGGCCTGCGAAGTCCGGGGCGGTCGTCCTCGCGGGGTCCGTCACCGCCGAGCGGTACGTTGAAGCGCACGCGATCGAGCAGCTCCTTGCCCACCCAGAGCTCGAGCGCGTAGCGGCCTACGAGCCTCAGGGTTCCCTGGGCCGGTTTGACCTCGATGCGACGCACGCGTTCGATCGAGGGCACGCCACGGAGCACGCGGATCGTGAAGACCCACTGCGTCTTCGAAGGCACCACCGGCGGGTCGGGCGACCAGCCTGCGCGCGGCGGCCCCGCGCTCGCGGTGCCGACGAGCCACGACGCGCCTGCGCCCACACCGAGCGCGAGCCCCGAGAGGGCACCGAGCGCGACGCGGCGCGAGGTCTTCGGCGTTCGCTTCACAGCTCGCTCGACTGCCACGCGCCCGGGTCTCCGTCCAGCGCGCTCCACACTTCGAGCAGCGATCCGTCGACGGGAGAGCGCACGCGGAGCGACGCCTCTCCCTCGTGTAGACGCACCTCGCTCGCGTGCAGGAGGATACGCTCGACGGCGATGACACGCCCGTCGGCGCGCGCGAGCCTCGTCGGCCCAAGCCGATCGCGATCGCCGTAGAGCGGCGCTCCGGCGCGGGCGGCGTGGGCGCGCAGCTGGTGCTTGCGCCCGGTGATCGGCTCGAGCGCCAGCAAGGTGGCGCGCACACCCGCGTGTGCCACCGCGACCCAGCGGGTCTCCGCGTCGCGTGGGTCGCCACGCCGGGCCCTTCCCCCGCGTGGTCGAGTCGGCTCGTCGACCGGCCCGGTCCAGGTCCCCGAGCCCTCGAGCTTGCCCGCCGCGATCGCGACGTAGCGCCGCTCCAGCCGACCTTCGGCCTGCGCGCGCGTGAGCCTCGCGCGCCCGGCCTCGTTCGTCGCGACGATCATCGCCCCGCTCACGGCCGCGTCGAGGCGAGAGACGAGGTGCACCGAGACGCGCCGACCGGTGCGCTCGAAGAGCGCGGCCTCGAGCTCGGACCTCACCGACCAGCTGCCGTGGTGATCCGGCTCCGACGGCAGCCCAGCGGGTTTGTCGACGACGACGAGCTCGCCCTCGTCGAGCAGCACGCCGAGCTGTCGTGCGCCTCGCTCGCGCGCGGCCCAGACCTCCACCACGTCGCCGCGCTCGAGCTGCGCCTCGCTCGACGCGCGCATCCCTCGCACGAATACGCGACCCTCCTCGAGCGCGGCGCGCGCGTCGGGTGCGGCGCGCTCGAGCAGCTCGTCGAGCCTCTCGTGGCGATCGGACCAGATCCGCTTCGCGACGCTCATGCCGTCGGGCGAGGGCCGAGCACCGAGCTCGACGTCGCCTCCACGTCGAGCCTCTCGACCACACCTCGATCGCCGTCGATGCGCAGGCGCTCGCCGGTCTGGATGCTCGAGCTCGCGCCCTCGACGTCGACCACCGCCGGCACGCCGTACTCGCGCGCGACGATGGCCGCGTGCGAGAGCGGCCCCCCGAGCTCCGTGACCACACCCGCCGCGATGAGGAACAGCGGAGAGAGTCCGATATCGGTCGTCCGGCTCACGAGGATCTCCCCGGCCTCGAGCGCCGCGCTCGCGTCGGCGCCGGGGGCGAGCACGCGCGCGATCCCCTCGACCACGCCCGGGCTCGCCGGAAGTCCGACGAGGCGCGCGCTCGACGTCGGCGGGAGGGACACCGGCGCCGGCCGCCCCTTGAAGGTCGCGGGTGGATCCGGCCTCGCGAGGTCGCGCAGGTGCTCCGCGCGGCGCAGGCGCACGACCTGGGAGAGCTCCGCGCGCCCCGCGCGCAGCGCGCCGATGAGCTCGTCGTAGGTGCAGAAGAACACGCTCCCCGGCTCGAGCGTGGGATCGATGCGCCTCATGCGCGCGTCGATCTCCAGCGCCACGCGGCGCACGAGGCCGAGCGAGCTCGTCACCCAGGCGCGCATGCGCTCACGCAGTCGGGTGAGCTCCTGCGTGCGCGCGACGAGGAAGCGCACCAGCGCGAGCTCGATGGGGCGCGCGTGCTGCTCGAGGCGCGCGAGCTCGCGGTCGGCGAGCGCACGTGCGCGAGCAGCGCCGGCCTCGGGGTCGATCGGAGGTGCGCGCAGCGCGCTGCGGAGCATGGCGAAGAGCTCCGAGGGGTCCTCGCGCCAGCGTGGAGTCGCGAGCTCGGCCTCTCGGATGCCTCGGTCGCCGTGCTGCTCGAGCAGCTCCTCGAGCGCTGCCCGCGTGAGCCCCCGCGGCAGATCTCCCGGAGCGCGCGCGCCGCCGAACACGATCGCCTCGAGCGCCTCGGGTTCGGTGCGCGCGAAGGCGGCGACGCGCATCAGCGCCACGCCGGGCTTCGCGCTCTCGAGCTCCGCGATGCCGCTCGAGAGCGCGCGGGCCAGGCGGGCGCCCTCGCGCAGTCCGCTCAAGCCGCCGTCCTGGTGGCCGTGACCGTCGACCGTCTTGAGCAGGCGCTGTGCGGTCGTCGCGAGCGCCACGTTGGCCGCGAGCGAAGCCGAGGCGCAGTGCAGCATGAGCTCTCCGCCCGAGGACAGCAGCTCGAAGCAGGCCCCCAGCGTCGTGGCGAGCGCGTCGTCGGGCAAGAGCGACAGCTCCAGCTCGCCGAGCCTGCGCCGCTGTCGCGCCGCGCTGGCCTCCCAGCCCGCGACCTCGGCGGGCAGGCCGAGCTGCTTCTGCACCAAGCTCGGCAGCGAGAGCCCCGCGCGCAGCAGGAAGCCACGCTTGTGGGCGCGCTTCGAGGCGGTCTCGAGCTCGTCGACGAGCTCACCGGGCGCTCCACCCGAGAGCTCGAGCAGCGCACGCGGCGACAGCCCCGGCACCTGACCGGCGATCTCCATGAAGGCCGTGAGGTTCAGGTAGAACCGCCCGTAGACGTTCGACACGAGCACGGCCTCGCGTGGCACCGCGCAGCCGAGCGCCCCGAAGGCCGCGCGGAAGCCGCGCTCCGAGAAGCGCTTCGCCACCGACCAGGTGAGCGGCGTGGCCGCGCCCGGCAGCGCCTCCCCGATGTTCGCGCGCGACCAGACGGTGTGCTCGTCGCCGCCCTCGGGCAGCAGCCCGCCGGTGAGCGGCCTCGCCTGGAGCAGCACGACGCGATCCACGTCGCCGTGGCGCTCGACGGCGAACTCGACGTCGCAGGCGACGCGCTCCGACTTCTCGAGGCGCTCGGCGAGCGCGGCGAGCTCGGCCAGCGACCCCTCGCCGAGTGAGGGCTCGCCGGCCTCGTGCGGGTCGACCTGCTCGGTGTGCACGCCCCCACTCGGACCACAGACGAGCCGCTCGGGTTTGTGCGCGACGACGCGGTCGAGCAGCGCGCCGCCTCGGCTCAGGCGGAAGCGGTCGAAGACCCGCGCCCCGTCGACGATCGCGGCGCCGAGCCCGTAGCTCGCGTGGATCAGCCGCTCGCCCTCACGCCAGCGCGCGTCGTTCACCCCGGGTGGCGGCCCGGTGAACATCACGCCGGCGGCCCTCGCGACGACCATGGGCATGAACAGCACGCTCATGGCCACATCCTTGTATCCCCAACGATGTAGGTAGCTCAGCGTGCGAGGCAGGTACAGGCTCGCCCAGACCTGCCGGAGCGCCTCTTCCAGGCCTCGCGCGCCGTGCACGCCCAGCACAGAGGTCGCGAGCCCTGCGAGCGAGGAAGTGCGCGCGTCCTCGCAGGTCGCGCTCGATCGCACCGAGGCCCCCCAGGGCGCGCGCAGCTCGAGCACCGAGGCGAGGGCCGCGAGCGCTTCGCTGAGCTCCGTCGGGAGCGCATCGCCGAGGATGCGATCACGCGCACGCGCGGCGCGGTCCGTGCCGGAGGGCGTGCCGGCCTGCTTCACGAGCGAGGCGATGTCGTGCCCGCGGGGGAGGCGCTCGTCGACGACCTTGCGGAAGTATTTGGCGTCGATGACCCAGCCGGGAGGCACCGGGAAGCCAGCCTCGCCGAGCTCAGCGAGCTTGGCAGCCTTGCCGCCGTAGAGCGCCGCGCGCTGATCGCGGAACCGGCGGCGCTCGGGCACCCGCGCGATCACGTGCAGGGGGTGCAGCAGCTCGCACGCTTCCGCGGGAAGCTCGAAATCGCGTGGATCGACCAACCCAACCTCTCGCTCCGAGTACCACGCCGACCGATGCGCCCCAAGGGCCACCGCGCCCGCGCTTCAGGGCGCGACGAACCCGCGCAGCGAGCGCTCGTGGAAGAGCGCGAGCTCGAGCGAGCCGGGCCCCCGGTTCCACGCGTAGTCGTGCGGGCCCCGCGTGAGCACCAGGCGGTGCGGCACCGCGCGACGCGCGAGCTCCCGCGCGAGCGCCTCGGTCGGCTCGCGGAACGGGTCGCCCTCGCTCGTGGCGAGCCGGATCGATTGCGGCCGCACCGACATCGCGGCGAGCGCGCGCTCGGCGAAGCGCTCGGCTTCCTCGACGCGGATGGCCGGCTGCAGCGCGCCGACCGCGCCGAACACGCGCGGGAAGCGCAGGCCGAGCTCGAGCGCCCAGCGCCCGCCCATGCTCACGCCGTCGATGCCGGTGCGTGCGACCTCGACCTCTGCGCCCCGGAGCGCGGCGATGCGCTCGAGCAGAGGACCCACGACGAAGCCCCCGAAGCTCTCGACGCGCCCGCCGCCTCTCGAGCTGGGCACGGGGGTGTAGGGGCAGGCGACGACCAGACCACCGAAGGGCCGCGCCGCGAGCTCGGCGTTGATCGCGGCGAGCCGCTCGGCGTCGATCATGTCGCCCACGTCGGCGGCGCGCAGCGGTGGCGCCGCGAGCCGCCCGAGCATGCGCTCGAGCTGGTAGTCGTCCCGCCAGCCGCGCATGCCGGCCGCGAGCCCTCGCCCGGCTTCGCCGCGCCCATGCAGCGCCACGACGACGGGCAGCGTCGCCGCGTCGGGGCCGAGCCGCAGGAGCGCGCCCTGCCCCTCGGTGAGCTCATAATCGCCAGCAAATTCGATTATTTGCCATGGGTCTTCCGACCCCGCGGGGGCCCCGACGCGTAGATCGCTCGGCCCTGGCTCCGTGGGCGGGCAGTGGCAGCCGTGCACGCCGCCGACGAGCGCCCCTCCGACGAGCAGCGAAGCGCGCCGTAGGAACCGCCGCCTGGGCTCGAGGCGCGCATCGCGCTCGCCACGCGCCGGGCGCTCGAGCACGCCCGATGCCCCGAGCTTCGTCAGAGGCCGAACCAACGCCCTGGCTCGATCGTCTGGCCGCCACGGCGCAGCTCGAACCACAGCACGGTACCCTCGCGTGGGAGGCTCGCGACCGGTCCCACGACCGCGCCCACGTCGAGCGACTCGCCCACCGTGACCTCGGCCCGCTTCAGGTTCCCGTATACGCTGAAGTACTTGTCGCCGTGGTCGACGATCACGGTGATCCGCTCGTCGTCGTAGCGATCGGCGAACACGACCCTGCCCGGCGCCACCGTCCTGGCGTTCGCGCCGGGCATCGCCTTGAGCTCGAGCGCGGGCCCCACCACGCCCTGCTTCTCGATCTTGCGCACTTCGGCGCGCCCCGAGAGCGGGAGCGGCAGCTTGCCCATCATCGCCGCGAAGCCGGCGGCGCCGTCGCCGTCGCTCGGCCTCACGTCGGCGCCGTAGATCGCCACGTAGTCCGGCGCAGAGGTCGACGACTCGAAGGCGCGATCGAAGGCGACGCGCCGCTCGTCGGCCTGCCGGAGCGCCGTCTTGGCGCGCTGCATCGCCTGGCGGTGCACCTCGAGCGGCGCGCGCCCGGCCTTGAGCTGCGTGAGCCGGTCGCCGAGCTCGCCGCGGCGCTTCTGCATCAGGGTCTGCTGCTCGAGATCGCGCGACAGCGCGAGGCGCGCGCGCTCGACCGCGGCCGCGTGATCGACGAGCTCGTCGAAGCCTCCACCGGCGGGCAAGAGGCCCGCGCGGACCTTCTTGTAGTAGATGCGCCCGCGCGCCACGGTGCGCTGCTCGAGCTCCACGAGCAGGCCGTCGATGCGCTCGAGCTCCTGCGCGATGGCCTTCTCCTCCGCGTCGTAGCGGCGCAGCAGGAGATCGACGTCGACCGGCGTGGCAGGGTCGGCCGCGCTCGCGGGCAGCACGCCCGCGGTCAGCGGAGCCGGTGAGGGCAGGGCGGGCAGGCCCGAGGGTTCGTCGGCGCGAGGCACCGCGAAGGCCGCCCCCGCGACGAGCACGGAGCCGAGCATGCCGAGAGCGTAGCTGATGCGCCTCATCGACCGATCTCCGTCACACGCTCGAGAGCTTGCGCAGGCTGAGCAGCGCCGAGACCGCGCCGAGCGCGCCGCCGAGAGCGATCATGCCGGCCATCGCAGGCCAGGGCAGGAAGCTCGGCGTCACGCCGAGCAGGTTGGCGAGCTGCTGGTCGAAGCGACCGCGCACGATGAGGTAGAGCACGCCGAGCAGCACGACCGCGAGCCCAGCGCCGAGCGCGCCCTGCGAGGCGCCCTCGAGCACGAAGGGCCTGCGCACGAAGCCGTCGGTCGCGCCGACGAGCTTCAGCACCTCGACCTCGATCTTCCGCCGCTGTAGGAGCAGGCGCATCGTCGAGCCGACGACGCTCATCACCGCCGCGAGCACGATGAACGCGAGGCAAGCCGCCGCCGTCACGCCGCCGCCGAGCAGCGAGGAGAGACGCTCGGTCCAGCGCTCGTAGGTCTCCACCGTGTCGACCGCGGGCAGCGCCCGCAGCTTGAGCGCGATCGCGCCGAGCTCCTCGTCGGTGATCGACGCGTCGAAGCTCACCTCGAGCGAGCTCGGAAAGGCGCTGACGGGTAGGGCTGCGAGCTGCGTGTCCTGGCTCACGACCTCGCGGCGCGCCTCTTCGCTCGACACGCGGCGCACCTTCGAGACGCCGCGCGTCTGCTCGAGCGCCGAGCCCAGCGCGGCGACGTCGGCGTCGGCGGCGTGATCGCGCAGGTAGATCGTCGCGCGGCCGGCGCGTGACCAGCGGTCGCGCACCGCCTCCACGTTCGTGAGCACGAGCAGCGAGGCCGCCAGGCAGACGAAGGCGACCGAGAGCGAGAAGACGCTCAGCGCCTGCAGGCGCCAGTCGCTCCGACCCGCCCGCCATGCACCGAGCACACTGGAACCACCGTGGGATGCGCTCATCGAGTCACTCCGTCTTCACGCAGCGTGTCTTCAGGCAGCGTCGGCATCGGCCAGGTCGTCGTCGTCGAAGTCGGCCTCGTCCTCGAGCTCGTCGTCGGCCTCGGCGAGGCCCGCCGGCAGATCGGTCGCTTTGCCCTCGTCGAGCACGACGATGCGCCGAGGTCGCACGTCGAGCAGCGAACGATCGTGTGTGGCGAAGAGCACCGTGGTGCCCGTCTCGTGGATGTCCTCGAAGAGGCCGAGGATGTCGATCGCGAGCTGCGGATCGAGGTTGCCCGTCGGCTCGTCGGCGAGGATGAGCGCGGGCTCGGTGACGAGCGCGCGCGCGATCGCCACGCGCTGTTGCTCGCCCCCGGAGAGCACACGCGCCGGGTCGCCACCTCGGCCGGCGAGGCCGACGCGCTCGAGCGCCTCACCGACGCGGGTGCGCACGAGGCGGTTCGGCAGTCCGATGACCTCGAGCGCGATGGCGACGTTGTCGTAGACCGACCAGCCGGGAACGAGCTTGAAGTCCTGGAACACGACGCCGATGTTGCGCCGGAGCGCGGGCACGGCAGCGTCGGTGAGGCGCGAGATGTCTCGCCCGAGGAAGAGGATGCGCCCGTCGTCGGCCATCTCGGTGCGGTGCACCATGCGCAGGAGCGTGCTCTTGCCGGCGCCGCTCGGCCCCGTGACGAAGACGAACTCGCCGCGCTCGATCACCAGCGACATGCCGCGCAGCACGGGCTGGTCGGCCCGGTACGACTTGTAGACGTTCTCGAAGACGAGGATCGGTCGCGACGCCGCGGACGGGTCGTAACGATGCCCTCGGCGGAAGGCCTGCTGGCGGAAACCCGGTTGCACGATGGGAGCGGCCATCGATGCTGGCCTTAGCAGTCGGCCCGAAGACGGAAAACTTTTGTGCGGGGCGCGCGCTCGACCAGAGTCGCGACAGCCCTCATGCGTGTGCTCTTCCTGGGCCTTCCCCTCGCCGCGCTCCTGCTCGAGCGCGACGGACACGAGATCGTGCTCGCCGCGGTGTGCCGCCGCGACGCGCTCGGTCTACGCAGGCTCCGGCGGGTGCTCGGCCCGGAGCGCGTGCTCGTGAAGCCGAAGCTCGACGCGGGCTTCGTCGAGCGGGCGCGGGCGCTCGCGCCGGAGCTCGTCGTGAGCTGGTTCTGGACCAACCGCATCCCGCTCGAGCTCGTGCGCGTGGCGCCGCTCGGTGGCTTCGGCGTGCACCCCTCGCTGCTGCCCCGTCACCGCGGCCCCGATCCGACGGCCTGGGCGATCCTCGCGGGCGACGCCGAGGCCGGCGTCACGGCGCACCGCCTCGCCGAGGACTACGACACGGGCCCGATGCTCGACGCCGAGCGCCTCGCGATCGACCCGGCGTGGTCGGCTTGGCAGCTCGCGCGCGCGCTCGATCGACCGAGCCTCGCGGTGTTGCGCCGCGTGACGCGCGCCTTCGCCGAGGGGCGCCCACCCGAGGAGACGGAGCAGGATCCCGCGCAGGCCACCGAGGCGCCCACGCTCGACGAGGCCGACCAGGAGCTCCATTTCGCCACGCCGACCGCCGAGCTCTTGCGCCGCGTGCGCGCTCTCTCGCCGGCGCCCGGCGCCTACTTCCAGCTGGGGGCCGACCCCATCACCGTGTTGCGAGCCTCCGCCTGCGCGGCTCCTGCCGCGCTCGAACGTCCCGGGCAGATCGCCGTGCACGGCGGCAAGGTGATCGTGCGCACGCTCGACGGCGCGCTCGAGCTCTCCAGCGTCGAGCGCGACGGGGAGCCGATGAGCCTCGGCGAGCTGGCCGAGCTCGTCGAACGGGAGGCGCGCGACGAGAGCCTCGCTCACGGCATCGAGCCATGATCGCGCGCGAATCATCACGCGCCGCTGACGGTGCACGGATCTCGGGTGGGTGGTAGCCTCGCTGCGCCATCGACCGGAGGTCGTCTTGTCCGAACCCCACATCCTCGCGAAGACCGCACGCGAAAAGCTCGCCCTCGCGCTGAACGCGCTGCAGGGAGACGACGACATCCCCGCCGAGCTGCTCGAGATCGCCGACCCGATCGCCGAAGCCATGGGTGTGCTCCACCGCATCGAGCGTTCCGGCGGCACCCAGCTCGAGGGCCGCGAGCTCGTTCTGGCCGACGTGCGCAAGGCGCTCGACAAGCTCCAAGCCCTCGAGACCGACCATCCGGCGCTCGAGCTGGTCATGGAGCAGGTCGCCGGCTGCCTCACGAGCGTGCACCAGCTCAACCGCGCGCGGCCCTCGCAGGGTGGCACGGCGTCTCCACCCGCTCAGGCCGCGCCGCGCCCCGCGCCCGCCGAGGCGGCGCCGGCCGCAGCGCCGCTGCCGGCGGCGCCGCCGTCGTCGCCCGCGGCGCCGCAGTCGGTCGCGGTGCAGCCCGTGGCGCTCAAGCCCGTGCAACCGGTGGCGGCCGTGCAGCCGGTGGCGGCCGTGCAGCCGCTCGCGCCCGTGCAGCCGCTGCCCCCCGTACAGCCGCTGCCTCCAGTACAGCCGATGGCGCCGGCGCAGCCGGTGGTGCAGGTCCAGGCCGCCGCTCCGCCGCAGGCCGCGTTCCGGGGCACCCAGCCCATGCAGGTGCCGACGCCGCAGGCCGCGCCGCAGCCACAGGCCCCCGCAGCGCAGCCCCAGCCCGCGGCGGCGCAGGCCGCCCCGTCGACCCAGCGCATCCCGAACACCGGCGGCGCGGCTCCGCAGCCCGTCGCGGCGCAGCCCGTCGCTGTGCAGCCCGTCGCTGTGCAGCCCGTCGCTGTGCAGCCCGTCGCTGTGCAGCCCGTCGTCGCACCCGCCATCCCGCCACAGGTGGCGTCCGGCGCGGCGCCCGCGAGCGAGGGGAACGTCGTCGTGGAGCTCGGCACGCACAGCGTGTCGAACTTCTATAAAGGTTTGAGCGGCAACGATGTGATCGAGCACGGAGGCATCTTCGTCGGCACCTACAAGATCCCGCCCATCGGCGCGCGCGTGAACCTGCGGGTGCTCCTCCCCGGCGACCTCGAGTTCCAGGCCGAGGGCGTCGTGCAGTGGCTGCGCGAGCCGCTCAGCAGCGAAGAGCACGCCGAGCCCGGCTTCGGCGCGCGGCTCACGCAGATCGGCCCCGAGGGGCGGCAGCTCGTCTATCGCTACACGCGCAATCGCGAGCCGATGTTCTACGACGATCTGTGACGCTCTCCGTCCGGGTCCTGGCGCTGCTCGTCGCGCTCGCGGCCTTCGCGTTCGCGCGTCCAGCGCTCGGGCTCGACGATCGCCGCTTCGAGTACTGGACCTACGAGACGGCGCACTTCCGCGTCCATTACCCGCATCCGCTCGACCCGATCGCGCGCCGCGTGGCGATCCTCTCCGAGGCGATCCACGAGCGCCTCACGCCGGCGATGGGCTACGCGCCGGAGGCGAAGACCGAGGTCCTCATCACCGACGACACCGACTCCGCGAACGGTTCCGCCACGCCCATCCCGTACAACGCCATCCGCCTCTACGTCACCGCCCCCAGCGACATCTCCGCCCTCGGCGACTACGACGATTGGTACCTCGCGCTCGTCACGCACGAGTACACGCATACGCTGCACACGGGGAACATCAGCGGGCTCGCGGCGGTCGGCAACGCCGTCTTCGGTCGCTCCTTCTCCGTGAACTCGGTCCAGCCCCGCTGGGTGATCGAGGGGCTCGCGACGGTGCTCGAGAGCGCGCAGACCAGCGGCGGGCGCGTGCGCTCGAGCCTGGCCGACGCCTACGTGCGCATGGACGTGCTCGACGGACGCCTCGCGACGCTCGATCAGATGTCGGCCAACGCCCAGCGCTGGCCCTACGGGAACCTCTTCTATCTGCACGGCTCTCGCTTCGTGCAGTGGATCAGCGAGGTCTATGGGCCCGACACGCTCCCCGCCGTCTCGGCCGACTACGGCGGCTCACCGCTGCCCTTCGGGATCAACCGCGCGATCCGTCGCGCGACGGGGCGCACCTACGAGCAGCTCTACGACGCCTGGGCCGAGCACCTCGCGATGCACTACGGCGCGCAGCGGCGCGAGGTCGAAGCGCGCGGCCTCCGGGAGGGTGCGAGGCTCACCTATCTGGGTCACGGCACCGCCTACCCCCGCTTCGTGCCACCGAGTGAACGACGCCGCGCAGGCGTCGACGAGATCGTCTACTACCGCAACGACTTCCACGAGCGCGCCGGCCTCTACCGCTTCGAGCTCGGCGACGCGTCGAAGCCGGGTGCGCGCGACGAACGCCTCTACCTCCGCACGAACGCCGAGTCCTATGCGGCCTACGCGCCCGACGGCGAGGTCGTCTTCGCGCAGCTCGCGCCCTTCCAGAACCTCTGGCAGCGCCACGATCTGCACTCGATCCCGGCCGGCACCGACGCCACCTGGGGCGACGAGACCCACCGGAAGCGTCTCACGGTCGGCGAGCGCGCCGACGAGCCCGACGTCAGTCCCGACGGCCGCCTCGTCGCCTACACGATCAACTCGCGTGGCACGCGCCACCTCGCCGTGGTCGCGCGCAGCGGCGACGGCAGCCTCGGCGAGCGCCGCGTGCTCGTGCGCAGCCGCCCCTTCGACCAGATCTACACGCCTCGCTTCTCCCCCGACGGCCGGCGCATCGCCTACTCGGCCTGGTCGGCCGGCGGATACCGCGACATCCGCACCGTCGACGTCGCGACCGGAGAGGTCACCGAGCTGACGCGCGACCGCGCGCTCGATCTGCACCCCGTGTGGTCGCCCGACGGCGGCTCGCTCTACTTCTCGAGCGATCGCACGGGCATCTTCAACGTCTACGTGCGCGAGCTCGCCACCGGCGCCGAGCAGCTCGTCACCAACGTGCTCGGCGGCGCGCTCGCGCCGGCGCTCAGCCCGGACGGCAAGGTGCTCGTCTACGTCGGCTACACCTCGAACGGCTTCGAGCTCTACTCGATGCCCCTCGACCGCGCGCGCTTCCTCGCGGCTCCGCCTCCTCCGAGCGACCGCCCCACGGCTCCGCCCGAGCCACCGAGCATCCGGCTCGAGAAGCACCGCTACGATCCCTGGCCCACCTTCGGGCCGCGTCAGTACACGATCGACTTCGGTCCTGGGCTCTACGGCGGCACGGCGTTCACGCTGTCCACCTCGGCCTCGGACATCGCCGCCCGCCACTCGATGGCGCTGAGCCTCACCGCGGAGCCCGAAGCGCCCGAGCCCCGTTTCAACGTCAACTACGCCTACGGCGGCCTGCCCTACGCCGTGGGCTTCGGGCTCTCGCGCACCACGGTCAGCCGCACCGCGGGCTACCGCGTCTCGGGCGTCGAGGTGCCTTACGACGACACGACGACGAGCTTCGGCTCCTACGTGCAGCTCCCGATCTACTCGTCCTTCGTGAGCCAGTCGCTCTCACTCGGCTACTCGGCCAACCTGAGCACACCGAGGCTGCCCGAACCGGAGGTGCGCGACCCCTTCGAGCCCACGGGTCGACGCCCCGAGCAGCGGCTGCTGAGCCAAATCCGGGCCACGTATTCGATCTCCACCGCCGAGGGGTCCCTGTTCGCGCCAGGGCCGGCGCGAGGCGTCTCGCTGCGCATGGGCCTGAGCTACGCCGACGAGGCCCTCGGCAGCGACGAGTCGCTGTACTCCTTCGACGCCGTCGCCAGCGGCTACGTGCCCATGCCTTGGCCCGGCCACCAGGTGCTCGCGCTGCGTCTGGGCGGCGCGATCAGCGGCGGCAGCTACGCAGCGCGTTCGGTGTACTTCGTCGGAGGCTACGACCTCGAGCGCAACGACGTCGTCGACCTGCTCTTCGGTGGCGCCTACGAGGGCTCCTTCGTGCTGCGAGGCTACCAGCCCAGCTCCTATGCCGGCAGCGCCTACCTGCTCGGCACCGTGGAGTACCGCGCGCCCGTCTGGGTGCCGAACTGGGGCCCCTCGACGCTCCCGATCTTCTTCCGCCGGCTCGACGTGGCGGGATTCGTCGACTACGGCGGCGCCTTCGACGAGATCGACTTCGAGCGGACCCGCTTCTTCTACTCGGGCATGCTCGCGTACCAGCCTGCGCTCCACGCCTCCACGGGCATCGAGGCCTGGCTGGGGTTGACGATCGCGCACCGGCTCGACACGAGCTTCCGCCTCGGCTGGGCCTACGGCTTCGACGAGGGCGCCGTGCCCGGTGGCCAGCTCTACCTCATCGCCTCGAGCGCGTTCTGAGCGGAGCCACTTCGTCGCTCCGTTCGGCGCAGGCTGCCCGGAACTTGGCCCGCGCCAGCACGACCAGCTAGCCGCGAAGCATGATCCGTCTGCTCGCCGTGCTCGCGCTCGCCCTCGGACTCGTCGGCTGCATCCCGCCGATGTCGCAGACCGAGAGGCTGACGAACTCGGCCTACGACGTCGTCATGGCAGCCCGCTTCGGCCGCATGGACATCGTCATCGACGCGGTGAAGCCCGAAGAGCGCGAGGCCTTCGCAGCAGCTCACGCCGATTGGGGCGGCCGGATCCGCATCGTCGACATCGAGTTCGGCGGTGTGCGTCTCGTCGCCGAAGAGGAGGCGGTCGTCGCCATGACCGTCGCCTGGCAGCGGCTCGACGAGTCGATCCTTCGCACCTCGGCGGTCAAGCAGACGTGGAAGCGCGACCAGCGCTGGCAGATCGTCGGGGAGCGCGTCGTCGGTGGAGACGCCTCGCTGCTCGTCGCGCCGCCAGCGACCGAGGCGGCTCCCGGAGAGCGCTCCGAGCCCGCTGCTCGCGCGACGGCTTCGCTCGCCCCGCGGCCCCACACCGACTGAGCGGTGGCGCCGCGGGCACGGCTCACTTCTTGGTGGGCTTGCCGGTGCGGCTCGCCTTCGCCTCGGCGGCGCGGCGCTTGATGCGCTCCTTCTTCTTCGCCTGCGACTTGCGGCGCTTCATCTTGGTGGAGTTGCGGCGATCACCGTTGGCCATGACGTCTCCTCGAGGGCCGCGCGAGACCTCTCCGCTGCTGGAGGGCCCGAACGCGACGGGGCGGGCACTCTACTCCGAGGCCCGCCCCGTTCAAGCGACTTCTTCGCCCTCGGGCCAGTGGCGCGAGCGCTCCGCGCTCGATCCGGTCAGCGCTCCGAGCTCGCCGCGCCCTCGAGAGGGAGCTCGCGGCTGCGCACTTCGAGCCGGTAGCGGGAGTTCACCGTCTCGATGTAGAAGACCTCGCGCCCCGCGATGCGGAGCACGCGCTTCACCGGCGTGGTGACGTACTCGTGCATGCCGTCCGAGAACTCGATGACGACCACCGAGCCCTTGCGAGGTGCGCGGACCAAGCGGCCCGCCACCGCGCGGGACCCTCGACCGAGCTTTCGGAGCACGACCTGCACCCGAGGATGATAGCTCCGCTTCTTCCCGAGATCACGCTCCCGGTGTGCTTTCTCACTTGCCGCGCGGCGTCGTGAGCGCGAAGCGGGCTGGGCTCGTCGGGTCTGCCCGGAGCCGTCGGCTCGAGGGGCGTCTTCGGCCCACGGCCCAGACAGGCGGCCTTCCGGGGCTCTCGCCCGGCCGGTGTGGCCCGTAGCGAGGCGCGCGCATCCTTCGAACGGAGCATGGTGTGGCGAGGACGGAGTCGACGAGCACGGGGCACATCGAGGTCATCACTGGATCGATGTTCAGTGGCAAGACCGAGGAGCTCATCCGGCGCGTCAAACGCGCGCTCTTCGCGCGTCAACGGGTGCAGGCCTTCAAACCACGCATCGACGACCGCTACGACGCGTCCCACATCGTGAGCCATCAGTCGATCACCCTCGAGGCGGTCGCGGTGGGTAGCAGCGAGAGCCTCGAGCGGCGCGTCGCCGACGAGACGCAGGTCGTCGCCATCGACGAAGCGCAGTTCTTCGATGCTGGCATCGTCGACGTCGTCGAGCGCCTCGCGACACGTGGCGTGCGCGTGCTCATCGCCGGCCTCGACCAGGACTACCTGGGCAGGCCCTTCCATCCGATGCCCGAGCTCATGGCCATCGCCGAGGAGGTCACGAAGGTCCACGCCGTGTGCACCGTGTGCGGCGCCGCCGCGAGCCGCTCTCAGCGCCTCATCGCCGAGGGCACGACGGTGCTCGTGGGCGGCAGCGAGTCCTACGAAGCCCGCTGTCGCGGCTGCTTCGAGCCACGCGACGTGCGCGCGACCGTACACCCCGACGGCACCTGAGCCGCTCCACCGGCCAGCCGCTCCACCGGCCAGTGCGCGGCGCAGCCCTCCGCTGCGACGAACGCGCCCCCCTCAGCCCCGCGGAGCCTTCGCGCCGAAGGGGTCGACGACGCCCTTGCGGCCCTTGCTCGCGAAGTAGACGCGCAGCATGTCGGCCGCCACGTCGGTCCCCTTCACCTTCCAGTCGCCGCGGTTGGCTGCGAGCACGCTCACGGCCACCTCCGGCGCGTCGCTCGGCGCGAAGCCCACGAACCACGTGAAGAGGTAACCCTTGCCCTCGAGCGTGCCGGTCTTGCCGGCGACCCGGATCTCCGGGAGGTAGGCGCGCCCGGCGCGATCGTGGAAGGAGCGGTAGCTCGTGCCGTTGTCGACGGTCGCTTCCATCATCGTCGTCACGGCGCGCGCGGTGCGCTCCTCGATGACGCGCCCGAGCACGTGTCGCTCGCTGGGGCCGCGGTAGAGCTCCACGTCGCCGTCGCGCACGCGGTCCACGACGTGCAACTGGATCATCTCGCCGCCGTTCGCGATCGTCGTCGCGAGGTTCGCGCCCTGGAAGGGCGACATCGTCGTGTTCCAGAAGCCCGCGGCCGTGCGCACGAGCTCGGTCGGGTCCTCGGGCAGATCGATCCGGCTCTGCTGCACGGGCACGTCGAAGGGGATGTCCCTCGCCCAGCCGAGGCGCGTCGCCACGCTCGTGAGCTCGTCGCGGTCGAGGTGGTCGCTCGCCAGGCGCGCGAAGACGACGTTCAAGCTACGGCCCATCGCCTCGGCGAGCGTCGCGCACCACTTGTCGCGCTTCGGATCCCGCTCGAGCTCCGAGGCGTCGATGCGGCTCTTGCCTCCGCGGTAGCACTCGCGCGTCGTCGGCGAGAGACCGTTCTCGACGAGCGCCGCGCCCGTCACGATCTTGAACACGCTCGCCGACGGTGCGAAGGCCTCGGTGGCGATGTCGCGGCTGGGCGCCTCCGTGGAGTAGCTCGACCACGCGAGCACCCTCCCGGTCTTCACGTCGGTGAGCACGATCGCTCCCTCCGCCACGGCGCCCTCGCGCAGCAGCCGGTTCGCCGAGCGCTGCAGGTGCGGGTCGACCGTGAGCTCTGCGACGCGCTCGCGGTGCGCCGGGGCGGTCGCGACCTCGCCGCGTGCGTCGATGCGCGAGAGGTCGACGGCGTGCAGCGGCTGGGGCAGCACCGCGAGGCGGGTCTCGCCCGCGGTCGTCGGCGCGCGCTTCGCGAGCCCGAGAGAGAAGCCCTCCTGCGCGCGAACGAAGGGCAGCGACAGGGCGACCAGCAAGCCGGCCGCTCCGAGGGAGATCCATCGGCGCATCCCCACTCGGCTAGTCGCTCGTGACGCGCCGGGCCAAGTTGCCGGCGGCTTCGAGGAGCCGCGGTTCGGCCTCGCGTCGAAGGAGCGCCCGCCGCGGCGCTGAAGCCGGCGGTGGCGCCCTCAGAAGCCGAGCTGCACGCGCGTCCCGAGCTCGTGCAGCAGCTCGGCGTCGCCCGGCCGCGCGACGAGCTGCGAGGGCGCGACCGCGAGGTTGTCCGCCGTGCCGGCGCCTGGCACCCAGTACGTGCTGTACGCGAGCTGGAGGCGGACGTGCTGCGTGTGCCAGTAGCTCGCCGCCAGCGCGAACTGCCACACGGTCACGTCCGTCGCAGGACGATCGGTCGCACCCGGCGTCAGCGGGTCGAGCTCGCCTCCGCGCGAGGCAGCCTCGTAGCTCGCGAGGATGCCCGAGACGACACCGTCGAGCTCGAGCCCGCGCTTGTAGGGGACCTTGCGCTTCAGCTCGAGCCGCGGAGGCTTCAGCACGCCCGACTCGGGCGCGACGTGCTCGTCGCCGAGCGCCCACCACGTGACGCGCGAGGTGAACCCCAGCCCCGTGTAGCTGCCGAGTCGCTCGGTGTTCGTCAGCTGGAAGCCCGCGAGCGCCTCCCGCGTATCGTACGCTGCGTAGTGCATCTCGTGCGTGAGCTCGACCGGGCCGACCGGCACGCGGAGCTCACCTCCGATGAGGTTCTGCGCGCCCGAGGGCAGCACGTGCGTGCGCTGCCCCAGCGAGTCGACGTAGCTCGGCTCGAAGAAGCGGAAGCCCTGCGACGAAGAGACGCCCATCATGTCGTAGGCCACGCTGCTCGGATCGCGCTCGCCGTGCCGCGCCGAGATGCCGATGTGCGCCTCGCGCAGCGCCTTCACCATCGGCAGAGGGCGGACGGTCACGCGGCCCATCACGTCGAAGGCAGAGTCGACCGTGGCGCGGTTCTCGCCGTCGCCGCCCGCGAGCATGAGCTCGTAGGCCACCATCGAGCCCATCACGCTGCCCCAGAACATCAGGCCCGTCTCTCGTCCCCCGGGAGCGACGAGGCCCCGGTTCGCGAGGCTGCGGTTCAACATCGGCAGCGCCGTGTCCGCGGTGCGTGACTCCATGGAGACCGGCGCCTGCGTCTGCCCGAGAGTCAGGTTGAAGAACGGCGCGAGCGAGTAGTTCACCCAGAGCTCACGCGGCGCGAGCCCGGCGCCTCCTCCGCGAGCGTTCGACCCCGGCTCCGTCGCCTCGACGGGCGGCGAGCTCGCGTACATCTCGTCGGCCCCGACGGTCGATGCGCCCGCGCCGACCACGTCGAGCGAGGCCATCCAGCTCCAGCGCTTGAGCATCTCTCCATGCAGTCCGAACCTCGCCCGGCGGACCGAGAGCTGCGTGGGCAGGCCCGCGCCGCCGGCGGCGCGGGGGAGGCTCCCGACCTCGGGCCCGAAGTAGGTGTAGAGGTCGAGCTGCAGCATGCCGGTCGGCGAGATGCGGAACTGCCCGTCGGTGTCGCGCACGAAGAAGATGCCGTGGTAGCCGGCGACCGGATCGCTCGATCCAGGCTTCGAGCGAAGCGTGGCTGCTTCGTCGGCGAAGGCGGTGGGCGCCCCGGGGGGCGCGCTCTTCGCGCCGGCTTTGGAGCTCCCCGCAGAAGGGGGCGCAGGAGGCGCCTCCGGCACGTCGAGCACGCTGCTTCCGGCACCGGGCGTCGCCGCGGAGTCGTCTGCGCTCTCGTCCGAGGGGGCGGTCGGCGTGGGCGGCGGTGAGGCCTCTGGCGCCGTCGGCTGGCCCAGCGCCCACGAGCTGACGAGCAAGGTCGCCATGCCCAACAGGGGCGAGACCGCATTCCTCTGGCTACGCATGAACCTCGACCTCCTGTCGTCGCCCAGCCCTGATCGCTGCGTGCACGACCGCCGGGACGCTCGCACCCGCCCGTCTCACGGTCAAGGTCGTCTGGCAGGAGCCAACCGTCGAAGCGCGTCGTCCAGCGCCACGACTTCGCACCGCTCGCGTCGGCTCGGCTCGCTCCGACGGCGAGCGACGCGCGGCTCGGCCAAGAGCGACCGCTCGGGATCGACTCGGCGATACCGGAGCGGCGAGCGAGCCCCTCGTGCCTGGACTCATCCTCGCCTACGATGCGCGCGACCCGCAGAAGCGCCGCGCAGTCGACGCCCGCTCGAGTCGTTCCCGTCGACACCGCAGTGATCTCGAGCCAGACCCGATGACCGCTCCTTCCAAAGCGATCCCAGAGCACCCGCTCGAGCAAGTCGCCGCCCTGCTGCACGCCGAGCCGAGGCTCGCCTCCAAGGCGGTGCTCCGGCCGCACCCGCTCCTGCTCTCGGTCCGGGCCGAGCTCGGTCAGGTCGTGATCGCGCCTCGCGAGGTGTGGGATCGGGCGCGCGCGCTGCTCGCCCCCTTCGCGGCCAAGCTCGCCGAGGGCTCCACGGTGCTCGTGCTGCTCGGCAAACCACGCGATCCGGACCTCGACCAGGCCATCTCCCGAGGTCTCGCGTCGATCCTGCCCGAGCACCCCTCGGCCGAGCAGCTCTACGTCGCCATCGCCGCGGGCTTCGAGCTCGTCGAAGCCAAGACCCGCGCAGAGACGCGAGGCAAGTGGCTCAGTCGCTATCGCTACGAGCTCGGGGAGCTCATCGAGATCGCGCGCGCGCTCAGCACCGAGCGCGAGATCGTCAAGCTCCTGGGGCTCATCCTCGAGAAGAGCCGCTTCATCACGGGCGCCGACGCCGGCAGCATCTACGTGGTCGAGGGCGACGACCCCGATCCGCACCGACGCACCTTGCGGTTCAAGCTCACCCAGAACGCCTCGGTCGAGTTCGACTGGCGAGAGTTCACCATACCGGTGAGCCCCCGCAGCATGTCGGGCTACGTGGCGCTGCACAAAGCGCCGCTCAACATCGAGGACGTCTATGCATTGCCGCCCCGATCGCCCTTCGCCTTCGATCCATCGTTCGACGCGAAGATCGGCTACCGGACCAGGAGCATGCTGTGCGCGCCGCTGCTTTCGCGCTCGGGCGAGGTGATCGGCGTCATCCAGCTCATCAACAAGAAGCGCGAGTTCGAGCGGAAGCTCCACACCGCCGTCGATTTCGACGAGCAGGTCGTGCCCTTCGACGAGCGCAGCGAGGAGCTCCTGATGACGCTCTCGGCGCAGGCCGGGGTCGCCCTCGAGAACGCGATCCTCTACGCCGAGATCAACCGCATGCTCGAGGGATTCGTCCGCGCGAGCGTGGAGGCCATCGAGCAGCGTGACCCGACGACGAGCGGCCACAGCCGCCGCGTGGCCGAGCTCACGGTCGGTCTCGCGGTAGCCGTCGAGAAGGCCTCGGCCGGCCCCTTCCGCGAAGTGCGCTGGACCCAAGACGATCTGCGCGAGCTCGAATACGCCTCACTGCTCCACGACTTCGGGAAGATCGGCGTGCGCGAGGAGGTCCTCATCAAGGCCAAGAAGCTCCACCCACACGAGCTCGAGCTCGTGCGGGCGCGATTCGACTACGCGCTCAAGGCCGCCGAGTCGGACACCCTGCGCCGGAAGCTGCACCTGGTCGAGCGTGGCGCGCCCCCGAGCGCGCTCGCCGAGCTCGACGAGGAGCTACGCGTGCGCACGGAGGCCATCGAGGCCGCCTTCTCGGTCATCCTCGGAGCCAACGAGCCGACGGTGCTCAAGGGGGGCGATTTCGACCGTCTCGAGGCGGTCGCCCGCGAGACCTACATCGACCCGTCGGGGCGGATCCTCCCTCTGCTCACCGCCGACGAGGTCGCCTGCCTCAGCATCCCGAGGGGCTCTCTCAAGGCCGCCGAGATCGAGGAGATCCGGAGCCACGTGAGCCACACCTACGAGTTTCTCTCGCGCATCCCCTGGGGCAAGCAGTTCCGTCGCGTGGCGCTGATCGCCGGCGCCCACCACGAGCGCCTCAACGGCACGGGCTATCCGCACCGCCTCCACGCGGAGGAGATCCCACTGCAGTCGAAGATGATGAGCATCGCGGACATCTTCGACGCGCTCACCGCCGCCGATCGCCCCTACAAGAAGGCCGTGCCGATCCCGCGCGCGCTCGACATCCTCGGCTTCGAGGTCAAAGACCAGCACATCGACGGAGATCTGCTCGACATCTTCATCGGGGCGAAGGTCTGGGAGCACCCGGCCGGCTCCTGAGCGAGGCTCGAGCTCGCCCACCGAGTCGTCGCGGCCGGCCGTCGCGCGGGCAGTGGTCGCGCGACGCCGCTCCGGGCGAGCACGCTGCCCAGCCCGGTCGCCTCAGTGCAGCCGAGTGAGCTTCGCTTCCGCGCGCCTCGCGACGCGAGCGTCGGCGGTGGCGGCGCTCAGCTCCACACGCAGGGACCCGCCGTCCAGGGTCCCCGACAAGGTGCCCTCGAAGGAGTCGATCCGTGTGGGATCCTCGGGGTACAGGCCCGCGCTCAGCAGGCCCTCGGAGTAGACGCCCCGGACGAGCCCCGGGCCCAGCGGCCCCTCGATCGAGCCGCTGACCGTACCGTCGGCTGCGATGTCGAGCAGGAGTTTCCCCATACCCGTAGCCCTGGCGCCGTCATCGCGTTTCCAGTCCGGCACACGCACGCCCGGGGCCAGGGCGATCTCCGCCTTCTTCGACTCGTAGTCGCCGCCGTATCCTCCGACGTGCGCGGGTACGGGATTGGTGCTCCCGGATTCGCCCGAAGCGCTGGACGACGGGCTCGTCGAGCCTGCAGCGGATCCACTCGGCGGCGCCGCAGCGCTCGGCTCGCTCCGCGCAGGCGAAGACGCGCTGGAGGCTCGGTTCGAGTCGTCATCGCAGCCCGAGCCCATCAGAGACACGACGGCTGCCGAGCCGAGGGCGAGCCACGGCGCGAGCACCTGGACCTTGGGAGAGAAGCGACGACGGTGCAGCACGTCTGGTGCGCTTAGCAGCTGTGGCGCCCGGTCGGCAATCGGCGAAGACCCATTCGAGCGGCGCGCGAGCTCCACGAGCCCGTCGCCGACGACCGCCTCCTGTAGCTCGATTGCCGCCCTCCGAGGCGATTCGCGCGGCTGAGCTGCGCTTCGAATTGTCTTCAAACGAGCCTTTCTGCCCTTGACCGGGGCGTCAATGCGCGCTTATTGCAGAGAATCTTGCGTCGGACTGGATCCGGCGCAGCTGGAGAACCCCATGTCCAACACCGACGCATTCGCCGCTCAGCTCGTCGCTCTGGTCCGCCAGATGCCCGACGACGCCATCCTCGCCCTCATCAAGAACCAGCTCGGGCTCGTGACCCGGTCTGCCGCTCTCTCCGTGGCGAGCACTTCCGCTGCGGCCGCACCGGCCAAGAAGCGCCCCGGCCGTAAG
>CALKVW010000145.1 GCA_938004785.1 uncultured Polyangiaceae bacterium | reverse complement strand
GACGTAGTCGTACTCGAGGCCCTTCACCTGCTTGATGTCGGTGATGTCGACGCCCGGCCGGAACGAGAACTCGAAGGAGCGGATGCGCCTCAGGTTCGGGATATCGGCCATCTTCAGCGCCTGGTGGTAGGCGTCGGCCTGCTCGGGGTGGCGCGCGAGGATCGCCACCGTCGCGTTGGGCTCGCGCGAGAAGAGCGGCCTCAGCGCGTCGGCGAGGAAGGCGACCGCGGCGCCCGGGCTCGGGAACTCGTGCAGCTCGACCGGCGCACCGCTGCGGTTCGCGACCGGCGGCGTCGGGTCGGCGAGCGGGCCGAGCACGTGACGCGCCACCTCGAGCACCTCCTTGGTGGAGCGGTACGCGATGCGGAGCGGCTCGATGTCGACGGCCTTCATGCCGAGGTCGTCGAGCATGGCGCGCCAGTCCTTGAAGCCCGCGTCCATGTGGATGCGCTGCGCGGTATCGCCAGCGAGCGTCGCCGAGCGGTGCACCAGCCCCTCGCCGCCTTTGCCGGGCATCTTGCGCACGCAGTCGAGCAAGACCGCGAGGTCGATCGCGCTCAGGTCCTGCGCCTCGTCGACGAAGAGGTGCTCGTACACGAGCGAGCCCTTCATGCCCTTGCGCAGCTCGCCCTTCACCTTCTGGTAGATGCGCAGGAGCAGCGCGTCGTCTTCGGGGTCGAGGCGCGCGCGCTCGTCGTCCTCGATCGAGCGGTCGTCGATGCCGCGACGGCGATCCTGATCGTCCGGGTCTTCCTCGGCTTCGACCTCGGCGAGCGCCTTGCGCTCGGCGCGATCACCCGGGTCGAGCTCCACGACCGCCGGGCAGCGATCCGAGCACCAGCGCCACGCGCGCTTGATGTCGACCTCCGGCATCTCCGGGTCGGGTTCGGCGGCGAAGGCCGCGAGCAGGCCGTCGAGATCCGTGAGCATCTCCGCCCAGAGGTGCAGCATGCCGCGCGAGTCCTTGCGGGCGCGTGGATCGGCGATGAAGGCCTCGGTGCGACGTTCGAGCAGGCGCAGCATCACCGGGTGCGTCTTCAGGCGCGTGACGACGCTCGGCGTGGAGTCTTCGACCTCGACCTCGAGCCACTGGAAGTGCTTCTTGCGCTGGTCCTTCGTCCACTCGGCGTAGGTGTCGATGCTGAGCCCGTGCAGGCCGAGCGTCGGCAGCATCTCGCCGATGTACGCGCGCAGCGCGGGGCTCGCGACGACGACGAGCATCTTGTCGGGCGAGAAGCGCTGCTTGTTCTGGTAGGCGAGGTAGGCGAGGCGGTGCACGCCGATCGTCGTCTTGCCGCTGCCGGCGCCGCCTTGGATGACGACGAGACCGCTGTCGGGCTTGCTGATGAGCTCGAACTGGCGCGGGTCGAGCAAGGCCGCGATCTCGGGCAGGTGGCGGTCTTCGCGCTGCATGCCGGAGTCGTCGACCCCGAGCACGCCGCGCATGTCGCCAGGGCGGGTCGCGCTGCCCTGCCCACCACCGAGCTCGGTCGAGGCCTGCGACAGCGAGCGCCAGCCCTGCTTGCCCTTCACGAAGACGCCCTGCGGCGACGTGACGCGGCGCAGCTCGCCGTGCTGGATCGTGACCGTGCGGCGCACGAGCACCTCGCCGACGACGTCGCGCTCGCCCAGCGTCTCCTCGTACTCGGCGCCCTCTTCGTACTTGTAATAGATCTGGCTCACCGGCGCGTGACGCCAGTCGACGATGCGTACGCCGGCCTTGGCGTCGACGAGGGTCGTCTTGCCGATGAGCACGTCGCGCACGGGTTTGCCCTCCTCGGCGAGGCGGATGTGCCCGAAGTAGGGCGAGCGAGGATCGACGGGCTCGACCACGTTCTCGGCGCGGCGGGCGGCGATGCCGGCGATGCGCTCCATCTGCTGCATGAGCGCGGGCACGTCCTCGAGGCGCGCGACCGCGATCTGATCGCGCAGCGAGAGCATGTCCTGCTCGTAGTCGGCGATCGGCGGCGGCTTGCTCGGCCGGTACTCCGTGAGAAAGTCTGTCACGCGGGCGAGGATCTTCTCCTCGTCGGCGACGATGGTGTCGCGCTGCGCGTCGGGGCTCGCCGGTTCGGGCTCTCCGTCGCCGTTCGAGCGACGCGCGGGAGGAGCCTTGGGTTGTGCTGGGCGGGGCGGAGCGGATGCCTTCTGCATGATGGACGAGCGAGCGCCCCGGGGTCGGGGCGCAGGACGGAGGCGAATGGCACGTCCAGCGTCGGCTGTCGAGCCTTCGAGCGCGCGAGGCGGGCGCGCGCGCGGAGGCCAGGGTGGAGGGAGGCGAGCCCCTGCCCGAGCCACCTCTCAGGATCGAGATGTCGTTCAGGTCTGAACTCGCGGCTTGCAGGTCTGCTCGACAGCTCGTGAGGGAGCGGACTCTAAGCCCCCGAACTTCCTTGCTGCATGTGCTGGCACGCCATGTGTATGATGAAGTCTCGAAGCGCCTGTGACGGTTCCCCCCCCCTCCGTCGTGCAGGCGCTTCGTCTTTTTGTCTCCGGGACGGAGATCAGTCTCGGTCGTGCTTCTTGAACGCGTCGACGGCGCCTTCGGCCGAGGCCTTGATGTCGGCCCAGAAGTCCTCGAAGCCCTGGGTCACGTCGTCCCACTTGTCGCCCGTGGCCTCGGCGAGCTCCTTCATCTTCGCCTTGGCGGCCTCGAGCTTCGTCTCGGTGGCCTGGAGCTTCGGCAACATCTCGAGCTTCGCCTCCGCGGTGAGCTTCTCGGTCTTGGCCTTCATCACGTCGAGCTTGGCGCTCCACTCGTGCATCTGGGCTTCGTACTTCTGCTTGTAGATCTCTCGAGCTTCCATGATCCGTACTCCTCGGGGTCGGGTGGCGGGCCGCGTGCGCTAGGCGCGAGCTGGCCCTCGAACGGCGTAGAAAGCCGCGAGCAAGAGCACCGAGCCGACGACGGCGACGAGTAGGCTCCACAGGTTGAGCCCGCTGACGCCGGCTTCGCCGAAGTGCCCGAACACCGCGCCACCGATCAGCGCACCGGCGATCCCGACCGCGATATCGCCGAGAAAGCCGCTCCCGCCTCGACCGACGATGCGGTTACCGATGAACCCGGCGACGAGGCCCAGCACGATCCAAACGAGAATCGACATCGCGTCGTCCCTCCGTGGCTCATGGTTTGCGCGACGCGAGGCGCAACGCCCGACCGTGACGACTCACGACCTGCGTGGGTCCGCGAGCGAAGGCGCCGGGCTCGTGATCGAGAGCGTCGCCGTTCTGGTTCCGGTCAGGTTGGCAACATCGGGCTGGTCGAGCGGTGCGCAAGGGGCGAGGCCGAGATCGCCGCTGTTCACACGGCTCCAGCGCAGCGACGCTCAGCCCCGACCGAGCCTCGGCCAGAGCATGGGCGTTCGCTTCTTGTAGGCCTCGTAGTCGGGCTGGCCTCCCCACTTCGCGTCGGCGCGCGCCTCGAGCAGCGGCACGCCGCTCACGAAGCGCAACAGCGCCCACACGAAGACGGGCGAGAGCAGCGCCAGCCATTGCCAGCCGCGGAAGCCGCCCGCGCCCACCACGAAGACGCCGCACCACAGCAGGATCTCCCCCACGTAGTTCGGGTGCCTGCTCCACGACCACAGCCCCTCGTCGATGTAGCGCCCGCGGCTCTCGGGGCGGCGCGAGAACGCCGCCTTCTGCCGGTCGGCGATCACCTCGAGCGCGAAGCCGAGCGCCCAGAGCGAGAGACCCGCGACGTCGTGGAGATCGAAGAAGCGGCGTGGCGCGGCGTCGCTGATCAGCACGAGCGCGCCGAGCGCAGTGAGCGTCACCCAGAGGCCCTGCAGCGTCCACGCGACGAGGAAGCGGTGCCACGACTGCTTGATCTCGTCGAAGCGGCCATCTTTGCCGGCGAGGTGCACCCTGCGGAAGAGGAAGCTCCCGAGGCGCGCCGCCCACACGACGACGAGCGCCGCGACGAGGATCGAGCGCGGGTCGAGCGCACGGTGCGCGGCGGTCGCGGCGAGCGCGCCGATCGTGACGCTGAGGTAGCTCAGGCTGCCGACGAGGTCGTAGAAGCGCTCGGTGCGCCGCAGCCAGGCCGGCACGAAGGCGAGCCACTGGAGCGCGAAGGCGACCGTCGCGCACCAGAAGACGACCGGCCTCCCGAGGATCGCCACGCCGCCGCCGCCGGCCAGCTCGGCGACGGCGAGCCCGAGGCCGGTCGACACGACGACCACGACGAGCGAGGCGGCAGCGGTGGGCGCAGGCACCCGGCGGACGTAGCGCCTCGCGCGCCCACCGAACAGGGGCCGCCGCAGAAAGAGCAGCGGCGCCGTAAGTCCGCGCCGGCCTCGGGCGTTGAGCGTGGCATGCGCCACGCAGGTCGACTCGCACTGCCGCTCTCGCTGATCTGGCTCCTCTCCACCGCGGCCTGTCTGCAGCGCGACGCACCGAGCGGAAGCGCGGAGCCCCCGGCCGCAGGTCCGCCCGCGGTCGCCGCGAGCCCGGCCGAGGCGAGCCTGCCCGCCGCCGACCCGGCCGGTGCGCGGGCGCTGCGCATCCGTACCGAGACGACGATCGCCGCGACCGACGTGGAGGGCGCGGTGGCGAGCCTGCGCGCGGCCGTCAGCGAGGCGGGGGGCTACTTCGCCGAGGCCAGGACGACCGGCAGCGGGGCCCAGCTGCGCGCGGAGCTCGAGGCGCGCATCCCGCAGAGCAAGCTCGCGGGCTTCCGCGCCGGGCTCGCGAAGATCGGCGAGATCACGAGCGACCAGGAGAGCGCCGAGGACGTGACCGAGCAGCGCGCCGATCTCGGCGCGCGTCTGCGCAACGCCCACGCTCAGGAGAAGCGCCTGCTCGATCTCTTGAGCGACCGCACCGGCAGCCTCGCCGACGTCATCGCGGCGGAGAAGGCGCTCGCCGAGGTGCGCGAGACGATCGAGCGGCTCGAGGCCCAGTCGAAGACGCTCGAGGGTCAGATCGCCTTCGCGACCGTGAAGCTGCGCGTCGAGCCCAGACACGTGCTCGTCGAGCCCGGGCCGCTGGCGCGGATCGGCGAGAGCGCGGGGCGAGGCGTGGAGCTCGCGGGCGAGGTGGCCGTGGGGCTCGTGGTGCTCGCGGTCACGCTCGGTCCGACGGCGCTCATGCTCGCGGTGCTCGGGCTCCTGGCCTACTTCGTCGTGCGCCTCGTGCTGCGGCGCCTCGCGGCGCGCAAGGCGCAGGCGGCGAGCTGAGCCCGACCGAGCCGGCGACGGGCACGGGCGCCGAGGTCGTGATAGTGCCGCCGGCAGATGGGCACGATCGCGCTCCCGGCCACCGCGACCGAACACCGCGCGCGTGTACACCTCGCGCTCGTCACGGTGCAGCTGCTCTTCGCGCTGTGGCCGGTCGCCGGGGCTTCGCTGCTCGCCCACATGAGCCCGGCCGCGCTCGTCGGCGTGCGGCTCGCGCTCGGCGCGCCCCTGCTCGCCCTGGTCGCCGGCCTGCACCGCGAGCGACCCCCGGAGCTCGGCGATCTCGCGCGCCTCGCGGGGCTCGCCGCGCTCGGCATCAGCGTGAACCAGCTGCTCTTCGTGGGTGGTCTCGCGCGCAGCGGTCCGGTCAACGCGTCGGTCGCGGTGCTGCTCATCCCGCCCTTCACGGTGGGCGCCGCGCTGCTGCTCGGGCGCGAGAAGCCGAGGTGGCAGCGCCTCGCGGGTGTGGCCGTCGCGCTCGTCGGCGGCGCGGTGCTCGTCGGCGCGGAGCGCTTCGACGGCTCGAGCGAGCGCCTCGTGGGCAACGCGATGCTCGTCGGCAACACCGCGTCGTACGGCGTGTACCTCGTGCTGGCGCGTGGCACGATCGCGCGCCTCGGTTCGCTGCGCACCGTGGCGTGGGTCATGCTGCTCGGCGCGCTCGAGGCCCTGCCCTTCACCGCCGGCGCGACGCTGGCGGTCGACTGGCTCGCGCTCCCCGCCACGGCGTGGGGATCGGTCGCCTTCGTGGTGCTCGGCCCCACGGTGATGACCTACTGGCTCAATGCCTGGGCGCTGTCGCGCGCCGAGAGCTCGCTCGTCGCCACCTACGTCTACGCGCAGCCGCCGATCGCGGCGCTCGCCTCGTGGTGGCTGCTCGACGTGCTGCCGACGGGGCGCGTGCTCGTCGCGGGCGCCATCATCGTCGTCGGCGTGGCGCTGTCGACCCGCGCGCGCCCCTGAGGGCACACACGCTCGGGTGCACCGCGCCTCGGGCCGCGGTAGCCTCTCGCCCATGATCCACGGCTCCCGAGCTGTCTCGTGTGCGTCTCTGCTCTGCCTCTTCGCCGGGCTCGCGGCCTGCGACGAAGCCAAGCCCCCGGCCCAGGAGGCCGCCAAGGAGCCGGCGCCCGCAGCCTCCGCGACCGCGGCAGCCGCGACCGCCGCCCCCACTGCGAGCGCCGTCGCCGAGGCACCCGCGCCGAGCGGCGCCCCCAGCGCCGAGCCCGAGGCGCCCGCGGCGAGCGCTGCGGCCGCGACGGCCCCCGCAGCGCCGGGCGCGACCGCCACGCAGGCCAAGCTCGCGGCCTCGGCAGCGCCCGAGGCCAAGGCGAGCGCGAGCGCCGCGCCGGCCGTCGCCGCACAGCCCACGGGTCCGGTCGTCGGCAAGCCCTGGCAGCTCTCGACCGCCGTGCAAGCCGACCCCGGCTACAAGTGCAACGACGAGTACCCGCACAAGTTCACGACCTCGGGCGGCACCAACGTGAGCTACCTCGACCCGAAGCCGCGCGGCGCCTGCGCCGGCAAGGGCGTCGCGGTGACGATCCCCTTCATCCCGACCGCGGCGGGGCCCGGCACGATCAAAGGCACCTTCAGCTACGGCATCTGCGACGAGAAGAAGACGAGCTGCCTCATGAAGAAGCAGGAGATCTCGCTGCCCTTCGTCGCCACGTCCGACTGAGAGCGAGCGCTCCACGGGGCTCACACGGCGGATCGGCGCGCGAACCGTTGTATCGTGGCCCCCATGGCCACACGGGTGGAGATCGAGACCGACGTCGCGATCGTGGGGGCGGGCTTCGCAGGGCTGCAGGCCGCACGCGAGCTCACGAAGCGTGGCCTGCGCGTCGAGCTGCTCGAAGCCCGGGACCGCGTCGGCGGGCGCGTGCAGACGACGACGCTCGACGACGGCACCTGGCTCGACGTCGGCGGTCAGTGGTTCGGCCCGGGGCAGAACCGCTGCTACCGCCTCGCCGCGGAGCTCGGCAAACGCACCTACACGATGTACCTCGAGGGCAAGAACCTCCTGCGCTACCGCGGGCGGCTCCTTCGCTACCGAGGCACCGTGCCGATCGTGCCCGATCCGGTGGCGATCCCGCTCATCGGCTGGGCGCTCTTCCGCCTCGACACGATGGCGCGCAGCGTCTCGCTCGAGGCCCCCTGGGCGAGCCCGGGCGCCGCGGAGCTCGACGCCGAGACGGTCGAGAGCTGGCTGCGCCGCAACGTGCCGCACGAAGGAGCGCGCGCGCTCGTGCGCATCGGGCTCGAGACGGTCTACGCCTGCGATCTGGCCGACCTCTCGCTCCTGCACGCGCTCTTCTACATCCGCTCCGCGGGCAACCTCGACAAGCTCCTCTCCGCCGAGGGCGGCGCGCAGCAAGACCGCGTCGACGGCGGCATGCAGCCGCTCGCCGAGGCCCTCGCGGCGGAGCTCGGCGAGCACCTGCACCTCGAGCAGCCCGTGCACGGCATCGAGCAGCGCGGCGAGGGGGTGAGCGTGCTCGCGGTCGGCACGACGCTGCGCGCGAAGCGCGTGGTCGTCGCCATCCCGCCCACGCTCGCGGGGCGCATCCATTACGATCCGATCCTGCCCGCCGCGCGCGATCAGCTCACGCAGCGCGCCCCCATGGGCAGCTGCGTGAAATGCATCGCCGTCTACGACACGCCGTTCTGGCGAGCGCGGGGCCTCTCCGGGCAGGTCGTCTCCACCGAAGGCCCCGTGCACGTGAGCTTCGACGCGAGCCCTCCATCGGGGCGGCCAGGTGTGCTGATGGGCTTCCTCGAGGGGCGCGCCGCGCGCGAGCTCACCGACGCCGGTCCCGAGGAGCGCAAGCGCCAGGTGCTCGCCTGCTTCGAGCGCGACTTCGGCCCGGAGGCACGTGGCTTCCGCCATTACGTCGATCGTGCCTGGTCGGAGGAGGCCTGGTCGCGCGGCTGCTACGCGGCGATGCTGCCACCGGGCGTGTGGACGAGCTTCGGTCACGCGCTGCGCGCACCGATCGGGCGCATCCATTGGGCCGGCACCGAGACCGCCACCGAATGGAACGGCTACATCGAAGGCGCCCTGCAGTCGGGCGAGCGTGTCGCGGCCGAGGTGGCTCGCGCGGAGCGCGGCTAGGCATGTGCGACACCGTCGTCGTCGTGCGCCCCGAGGCCGTGCTCTTCGCGAAGAACTCGGACCGCGACCCCAACGAAGCGCAGCTCGTCGAGCATCACCCTCGGCGCGAGGCTGCGCCCGGCGCCCAGCTGCGCTGCACGCACCGTTCGATCCCCGAGGTGCCGCAGAGCTACGCCACGCTGCTGTGTCGTCCGTTCTGGATGTGGGGCGCGGAGATGGGCGCCAACGAGCACGGCGTCGTGATCGGCAACGAGGCGGTGTTCACGAAGCGCCCACTCGAGCGTGACGCGCTCACCGGCATGGATTTGTTGCGCCTCGCGCTCGAGCGCGCCGCGAGCGCCGAGCAGGCCGTGCAGACGATCACGACGCTGCTCGAGCGACACGGTCAAGGCGGCAGCGCCGGCTACGAAGACCCGGCCTTCGAGTATTCGTCGAGCTTCCTCGTGGCCGACGCGCGCTCGGCCTGGGTGCTCGAGACGGCCGGCCGCAAGTGGGCCACCGAGCGCGTGGCGCGCGGTGCACGCAGCATCTCCAATGGCCTCACGATCCCGGCCTTCGCGCGCGACCACGCCGACCCGCTGCGCACCAAGCTCTCGCGCTGCCGCGAGCGCGCGAGGCGCACCCACCACCTCGCGGAGACCGCGCGTGGGCTCGCCGACATGGCGCGCGCGCTGCGCGACCACGGCGAGGGCCGACGCTGGCCACGTTATCGACTGCTCGACGGCGGGCTCGGCGCGCCGTGCATGCACGCGGGCGGGCTGCTCATCGGCTCGCAGTCGGTGGGATCGATGCTGAGCGAGCTCCGCGCCGAGGGCGCGAGGCACTTCGTGACGGGTACCTCGGCGCCGTGCATCTCGCTCTTCCGACCCGTGGACGCGCCGCGCGCCGACGACACCGAGACACGCACGCTCGGCGGCGCGCCCCGCAGCACCGACGACCGCTCCACGCTCTGGTGGCGCTTCGAGGCACTGCATCGCGTGCTGATGCGCGAGCCCGGGCGCCTCGCGAACCCCTGGCTCGGCGAGCGCGACCGGCTCGAGCGCCGGATCTTCGAGGCCGAGCTGCAGGGCGCGGAGGCGCTCCTCGGCGCCGAGGCCTGGCTGGAGTCGGTGGCGACCTCGCTGCTGGGTACCGATCCCGTCGATCAGCGCCCGGCCTGGGTGAGGCGCTACTGGGCGGAGCGCGACCGCCAAGCCCGCGCCTGAACGAGCTCCACATGCGGAACCTACGCCCAGCGAACCCGAGCGACGTCGCCGTGATCCTCGAGCTCATCCGCGAGCTCGCGATCTACGAGCGCGAGCCCGACGCGGTCATCGCCACCGAAGCCGACCTCCTGCGCGACGGCTTCGGAGAGCGCCCGGCCTTCCAGGTGCTGCTCGCCGAGTGGCGCGAGGCCGATGACACTCCGGCCGAGGTCGCTGGGCTCGCGTTCTACTTCTTCGCCTATTCGACCTGGGTCGGGCGCGAGAGCCTCCACCTCGAAGACCTCTTCGTGCGCCCGAGTCACCGAGGCCGTGGCATCGGCCTCGCGCTCATGCGCAATCTCGCGCGCATCGCGGTCGAGCGTGGCTGCCGCAGGTTTCAATGGCAGGTGCTCGACTGGAACACGCCCGCCATCCGCTTCTACGAGAGCCTCGGCGCGCAGGTGCTCGGCGAGTGGCAGTCGGTGCGCATCGAGGGTGAGGCGCTCGAGGCGCTCGCTGCCGGCGCCGACTCCGAGGGCTGAAGACACGACCTCGTAGACCGCTGGCCCCCTGCTGCCGCACGCTCAGCCGTAATGGTAGGCCGACAGCCTCTTGCCCGAGTAGCTCCCTCGGTAGGGGATCGTCGCCCGGTCGGCGCCCGCGGCGCCCGCGATCACCATCATTGGCAGGAGGTGCTCCTCGCGCGGGTGCACGCGGCGTGCAGAGGGCGCCTTCGCCCACTCGGCGAGCGACCTGTCGCGCTCGCGCGGATCGGCCGCGCCCGCCTCGCGCAGCCAGGCGTCGAACTCCTCGCTGACGGGGTTCTCCTCGGGATCGAAGAAGCCGCGCATGTTGTGGTAGGTCATGCCGCTGCCGACGACGAGCACGCCGTCGTCGCGCAGAGGCAGGAGCGCGCGCCCCATGGCGAGGTGCTCCGCGGGGTCGAGCCCGACCTTCAGCGAGAGCTGCAAGGTGGGTACGTCGGCCTCGGGCCAGGCGAGCTTGAGCGGCACGAAGGTGCCGTGGTCGAAGCCACGCTCGGCGTCGCTCGAGGTGGCGAAGCCAGCCTGACGCAACAGCTCCGCCACGCGCGGCGCGAGCTGGGGCGCGCCCGGCGCAGGCCATTGGACCGCATACGACTCCTTCGGGAAGCCGTAGTAGTCGTAGAGCATCGGCGGGCTGGGGTGCACCATCAGCGACGGCTGCTTCGCCTCCCAGTGCGCGGAGATCACGAGCAGCGCGCGCGGCTTGGCCGGCAGGCCCTTGGCGAGCCCCTCGAGGTAGCTCTGCATCTCTTGCTTCTCGCGGGGGTCGAGGCCGAGCTCGACCCAGGGCCAGGGGCCGCCACCATGCGGCAAGAAGATCGCCGGCATGCGTGGACCAGCGCCTCCGCGCACCACGCTGTCGCGAGAGGCCGCGCCCGTGTCTGCCCCCGCGGCGCTCGGCTCGGCGCAGGCAGCGCCGAGCATCGACGCGCCCGCGAGACCCGCAGCAGCACCCATCAGCTCGCGTCGGCTCATCCCGTGGCTCCTCTCGTGCTTCATCGCTCCGTCTCCCGTACCCACCTCGGGTGCGGCAGTCCACAAGCTGGCATCTCGGGCGGTGTTGCGCGAGAGGGCAGCGGAGCAAGGCACTGTTGCATGGGCGGAACACCAGCGGGGGCCCGCGCCGCGGCGCGCGCGCTGCGCGAGCGAGTCGCACACCGCCTCGCAGTGTCGCATCGTGCGTGTGGCGCTTCGCCTCGCCGTGGCACGAGCCCTCCCGAGAAGCAGGCGAAACCGCGCTGAACGGCGGGGCTCGTCGGCGGCACGCTTCCCGCTAGTCGGAGGCCAGGACCCACGCGGCCTGAAGCTTTCGCAGGAGTCGTCGCCATGTTCACGAGCCCCAGCCAAATCCCGGAGACCTCGCGCGTGCAGCTGGTGGAGACGCTCAACGAGCGCCTCGCCGACGGCCTCGATCTGCACAGCCAGATCAAGGTCGCGCACTGGAACCTGAAGGGCCCCCAGTTCGCCGCGCTGCACCCCTTGTTCGAATCCTTCGCGGCGAGCCTCGCCCAGCACACCGACGAGCTCGCCGAGCGCGCGGTCACGCTCGGTGGCAAGGCCTACGGCACCGCGCGCTACGTCGCCAAACGCTCCCACCTCAAGGAGTATCCCCAGGAGGCGAAGCTCGACCTCGAGCACGTCGCGGCCATGGCCACGAGCATCGAGACCTTCCTCGCCGGCATGCGAGCCTCGCGCGCGCGCGCCTACGAGCTGCGCGACCCAGACTCGGTCGATCTGCTCACGAACGTCATCACCGAGTTCGAGAAGTACGCGTGGTTCCTCCGCGCGACGCTCGAGCGCTGAGCGCCGACCGCTGCACCCCGGCGCCGGCGGCGGCCCCGTCTTCGCGTAGCATCTCGCACATGTTGCCCACACGGAGACGGTTGCTCATCGCCGGCGCGGCGGGGGTGTTGGCGGTCGGCGGCGCGGGCGCCGGCTACTGGAAGTGGAAGAAGGGCGCGCCCGGGCGCGGCGGCGTGCGTGTGCCCGGCGTGGCGCTCGCCGAGCGGCGCAGGCTCGGTCGCACCGGCCTCGAGGTCTCGGTCGTCGGCATCGGCGCCGGCTCCATCGGCGACATCGACGTGCTCGCGCGCGCCGCCGACCTGGGCTTCAACTTCATCGACACCGCGACCTGTTATGGCGACAGCGAAGACGTCATCGGGCGCGCGCTCGCCGCGCACGCCGGCCTGCGCGACAAGCTCGTCATCGCGACGAAATGGGATCCCGGCGCGAGCACGCCGAAGGACCGCATCCTCGCCTCGCTGGACAAGAGCCTCTCGCGCATGGGCGTCGACCACGTCGACATCATGCAGGTCCACTGGCTCGGCGGTGGCCACCGCGGCATCTCGGGCGACGACGGCTTCGACCGGCTCGCCAACCCCGCGCTCTACGAGGCGATGGAAGACGCCAAGAAGGCCGGCAAGGTGCGCTACTTCGGCGCGACCTCACACGCGGGCAACCGATCGGCGATCTTGCAGCACGCCATCGAGAAGGGCGTGTTCGACATGATCCTCGTGAAGATGAACCTGCTCGATCACGAGTCGGCCCAGATCCCCGAGCTGCTCGCCGCAGCGAAGAAGGCCGACGTCGGCGTCGTGGTGATGAAGTCGCAGCCCGAAGGAGGCGCGATGCCACCCGGCTTCGAGCAGAGCGCCTACAACGCCTTCCAGGCCAACCTGCGCTGGGTCCTCAGCCACGACGTCGCCTGCGTCGTGCATTCGGCGATCGGCAACGACCCCGAAGCGCAAGACGCCGCGGTCGCGGCAGCGGCGGAGCCCTTCTCCGCGCGCGACGCGGAGCTGCTCGAGCGTTATGCCGAGGCGATGAGCCCGCAGTACTGCCGAGGCTGCGAGGGCGCCTGCCACGACGCCTGCCCCGACGAGGTGGCCATCGGCGCCGTGCTGCGCGCCCGCCTCTACGCCACGAGCTATGGCTGGGCCGAGCGCGCCCGCGAGCTCTACGATCGCCTGCCCGAGGCCCGTCGCTTCTCGGATCGCTGCCTCTCGTGCTCGGTCTGCAACGAGGCCTGCCCCTCTGGCGTCGACGCCGCGGGGCGCGTGCGCGAGGCGAAGGCGCTGTTCGGCGCCGGCAGCGAGCAGCTCGGCTGAAGGCGGGCGCTCGCGGCGCCACCCGGTGTCGAACCTGACCCGAGGCGCCGCGCGCGACCGCTAGCATGCTCCCCGTGCGCTACCTCGCCTCGAGCTTCGGGTCCGCGGGCGACTTCCTCCCTACGCTCGCAGTCGCGCGTGCGCTCGTGGAGGAGGGCCACGAGGTGGTCTTCGTCACCAACCCCTTCCACGAGCGCGCGGTGAGGCGCGCGGGCCTGCGCTGCCTCGCGGCCGGCGAGCTGGTCGACATCACCCGGCTCATCACCGACGACCCCAGCCTGCTCTTGCCCTCACACGGCGGGCGCGTCCTGCTCGAGGAGGTCGGCCCGGCCTACGTGGTCGCGACCTACCACGCGTCGCGCGAGCTGCTCCGCACGACACGCGTCGACGCGGTGGTCGGGAGCAACCTCGCCTACGGTGTGCTCTGGGCAGCGATGGAACGGCGCCTGCCGACCGTGATGGTGTCGGCGACGCCCCTCTTCTGGCTGTCGTCGAGGGCGCCGGCGCAGTTCCTCGACTTCGAGCTCCCGGCCTGGCTGCTCCCCTACGCCGCCGGCCTCTCGAGCGCGCTCACGATGGGCCTCCTCGATCACGGCCTGAGGAACCTCGCGCGCACGCTCGGCGTCACCGCCTTCGACGCCTCGCTCACGGCGATCGAGGCGGGGCTCGCGCTGCACGCGGGCATGTGGCCCGAGCTCGTGCGCGGCCCCGCCGAGGGCGACCCGCCGAGCCGTCGGGCCTGCGGCTTCGCGAGCGCCGGCCGGCTCGGCGCGACCACGGAGGCGCTCGCGCCCGAGCTCGAGTCCTACCTCGCCTCGGGCGAGCCCCCGGTGGTGATCGGCCTCGGCTCGATCTTCTCGCTCGGCTCCGACGCGCTCGTCGCCGATCTCGCGGAGGCCTGCGCCGCGCTCGGCCGCCGCTCGGTCGTCGTGGGCCTCGCGCCACGAGGCCGCGCGCTACCGCCGAGCACGCTCGTCGTGCCCTACGCCCCCTACGACCTGCTCTTCCCCAGAGCGGCCACGGTGGTCATTCACGGTGGAGCAGGGACCACGGGCGAGGCATTGAAGTGCGGCCGCCCCTCCGTCGTCGTGCCGCTCGCGCTCGATCAGTTCAGCCTCGGCTGGCAGGTCGAGCGCCTCGGCGCCGGGGTGCGCGTACCGAAGCGCGGGCGGAGCCGCGAGGTGCTCGAGCGAGCGCTCGAGCGGGCCTGCACGGACGAAGGCATCGCCGCGCGCGCCGAGGAGATCGCGGGAGCGCTGCACGCCGAGCCCGACGGCGCGCGCAGAACGGCGCAGCTCGTCGTCGATTGCACGCGCTAGAGCCCGCGCGGAGGGCAGCGCGGTGGCGCTGCGCGCGGTGTATGCTGCCGCGCATGTGCGCATCGCTTCGCTCTTCGCTCGCGTTCTCTGCCGTGCTGTTCATCGCTGCCTGCGGCGGAGGCGCCACACCACCCGCCGGCGCAGAGCCGCCCGGCTCTACGGCGAAACCTCAGCTCAGCGCCTCGCAATGCGAAGCGGCCGGCGGCAAGGTCGTGGGCGACATCGGCGACGGCGCCATCCACCGCCCCGACTACGTCTGTCCCGAGAGCGGCAAGGCCCCTCTGGGTACGATCGCCGCCGAGCCTGGCGGCCCCATCGCGGTCGAAGGCGCGGTGTGTTGCGAATGAGCGGCGCTTCACAGGGCTGAGCGTCGCCAGAGCGCGGAGCGCGTTCCGGGTGGCGTGCACGCTACGCCGAGCTCGCCGAGCGACACGACGAGCTCGACGGCCCCTCAGCCGAGGTGCGCGCCGAACCACGCGAGCAGCTTCGCCCAGGCCGCAGCGGCGCTCTCCGGGTGGAAGCGCGGGCCAGTGTCGTTCATGAAAGCGTGCTGCCCCGGGAAGCTGACGACCTCGTGCACGAGGCCCGCCTTCTCGAGCGCGGCCTTCGCCGCGTCACGCGTGGCGTTCACGCGATCGTCGACCTCCGCGAAGACGCCGAGCACGGCCGTCTTCGCGCCGACGAAGTCGCTGCCCTCCGGCATCGGGCCATAGAATGGCGCCGCCGCGGCGAGGCGCGGATCCTTCGCGGCGATGAGCCGCCAGGTCATCGCGCCCCCGAAGCAGAAGCCCGCTGCGCCGAGCTTCGCGCCGGGCTGCCTGCGCGCGAGCTCGTCGAGCCCAGCGCGTAGATCGACGAGGAAGCGCTCGGGCGCCACCTTGGCGAGCGCGGCCGTGGCGTTCGCGGGATCGCCGAGCGAATCGGTGCCACCCTCACGCGACAAGAGGTCGATCGCGAGCGCCGCGTAGCCCGCGTGCGCGAAGCGACCTGCGAGCTCGCGCGTATGCGGGTTGAGGCCCTTGTTTTCGTGGATCACGAGCACCGCGCCACGCGTCTTGGAGGGCGCCGCGTAGGCGCCGCCGATGCGCACGCCATCGCTCGCCGCGAAATGGATCGCCTCGGTCGGCAGCGACGGCGGCCTCCGTCCAGCGGCTGCGTCGCTCGCGGCCGCGTCGGGCGGCACGGCGCTCACCGAGGAAGCCGGCGCCTGCGGCAGGTTCTCGCCCTGCCAACCACCGCAGCCGGGCTTCTCGCGCTCGGAAGGGTCCACCGCCTGCGCGCTCGCGCCGCAACCCGCGAGCAAGCTCGCCGACGCCGCCGCGCTGAGGCCCATCAAGCCGAGGCGCCGCAGCGCCTCGCGCCGACTGAGGTGCCCATCGGTGTAGTCGGCCGCGATCTCGGTGGTGAGGTAGCGGTACAGATCGCTCATCGCGGCATCCTACCAGCGCGTGGCTTGTGCGACGCGCCGGAGTCGGCTCGAATGCGAAGCATGGGGGAATGGTCGGACACGAAGGTGCGCCGCTACACCTATGCGGGGCAAGAGGTATGGACGCGCGAGTGGGTCGTGAGCGACGAGCAGGAGCTGCGCGACGCGCTCGCTCGAGCCGCACTGAAGGGCTGGCGCGTCGCCGTGCGTGCGGGCGAGACGGCCTTCGACACGCACGCTTTGAACACCGAGCTCGTGCTCGAGCTCCAGGGCTTCGACAGCATAGGCCCCGTGCAGAGGGTCGATCTGCCCTCGGGCTACACTTACGGCACGATCACGGTCGGCGCGAACGCGACCTGGCGTGAGATCCTCGAGAAGACCCGAGCCGTGGGCTTCGTGCCCCACGTCATGGGAAGCAGCTCGCGCGCCACCCCAGGAGGCACGCTCTCGGCCGATTGCCTCTCGCGCTTCTCTCCGACTTGCGGCAAGGAGGGGGCCTACGTCGAGAGCTTCCGCCTCATGAAGGCCGACGGCAGCGTCGTGCGCTGCTCGCGCACCGAGAACGACGACCTCTTCTTCGGCGTCATCGGCGGCTTCGGCTACCTCGGCGTCGTGCTCGAGCTGAGCTATCGCCTCTTGCACGTCGGCACCTCGAACATCGTCGTGAAGACCGAGTTCGAGAGCTACGTGGGGCTCGCGAAGCTCGCGGAGCTGCTCGTGCAGGAGGTGAAGGGGCTGCCGGCCGCGGGCGTGAACCGCGCCCCCGACGAGGTGCCGCCGCTGCCGGAGATCAGGCTCGCCGACGCACGCGGGGTGAGCGCCGTCCTGTGGATGAACGCCGAGCGCCAGGGCTTCGTCATGCGCTCCACCTACGAGGACGGCGCGCTCGTGCAGGGCGAGCCGGTGCCCTTCCACCAACCGATGAAGCTCTCCCATCGGGCCCTGCAGCTCGTCATCATGAACGACCTGGCGCGCACGCTCGGCTACGAGCTGATGCTCGACGTACTCATGAAGGCGCAGGAGCGAAAGCCTGCCGTCGACGAGCTCGAGGGCTTCACCTTCTTCCAGGACGGCAACGACACGACCAAGCGATCCTTGCGCAAGCTCGGCTTCCCCACCGGGGTCCGCCAGCAGACCTACGTGATCCCCGTCGTCGACGGCGACGACGCCGCGACCGAGGCCCGGCTCGCGAAGTTCCTCGACGACGCGGACGCGCTGCTCGACTCGCGCAAGCTGCTCCCCGTGCTGCTCGACGTGCTCTACCTGCCGGCCGAAGGCGAGGGCTTCGCGCTCTCCTCCACGCGCGGGCTCGCCGGCTACGCGGTGACGATCACCTTCGAAGATCTCCTGCGCGACACCTTCCCCGAGGAGGAGGCCGCGCTCGCCGACATCGCCGCGATGGCGCACGCCCTCGGTGGGCGCGACTCGAACGAGCGGTCCTGAGGGGCGGAGCCCCCCCTCAAGGCCAGGTCTGCGGCGGCGTGACGGACACGACGTAGCGCGCCTTCGCGGGCTCCCACTTCCAGGCGACGAGCTTCGGCCCGCCTTTGCGTTTGCCGCTCATGCCGAAGCGCAGCCACGTGGGGTCGTGGAAGGTCTTGGGTGTGTCGTCCCATGCGTCGTGCATGCCAGGGAAGTCGACGCCCTCGTCGGCGACCTCTTCGGTCGAGCCGTCGGGCTTGATCGCGAGCACGCGCCACACTGGCGGAGAGAAGCCCACGGCCCAGTTGAAGCCGCCCGGATCGTACAAGAAGAGGTGCAGATCCGTGCCGCGTCGGTAGATGTCGTCGGGCGTCGAGAAGCCCGTCTCCGACACCACACGGTCCCCGCGCAGGGTGACCACCGAGCCCAGGCTGAGCACGACGCTCACCTCACCAAAGCTGTGGAGCGGCACCGAGAGCGGCTCCTCGTCGATCGACAGCGCCGGGCGATCGGGCGCCGTGGGCGCGCCGATCGCGCCCGGCACGTTGGGCGCCGGGCCGCCATCCGCGACGGCGACGTCGGGCACGCTGACGACGCGGATCGTCCCCGGTTCGTGCGGCGCATAGGAGCGCTGCGCCATGAGCCCGCCATTCATCACGCTGGCCGGCTCCGCGAAGGCGGCGGCGAGCAGCGCCGGTTGCGGCCCGAAGCCCACCGGCGTCGCGAGCTCGAGCCGCGCCCAGCCCTCTGCGAGAGTCGGCGCCTCTCCGGAGGAGGGGTGCTCCGCGCGTGGCACCGCGCGCAGCGCCTCGGAGAGCTCGCCGAGCACCGCGACGCCGAGCAGGTAGCTGAGCGGTGCCTGGTTCAGCTCGGGAAGGGCCGAGAGCGGCAGCTCGATCTCCGCGCTCGAGCCGTGCGATTTCGTCTTCGCGCCTGCGAACGCCGCGCGCGCGCCACGCGCGTCGACGAGCGCGACCGCCTCGCCTTCGACGCGCAACCTGCGCACGAAGCGCTCCCGGTATTCGTCGCCCTGCCGCTCGTAGCGCGCGAGCACCGCGAGGCAGGCCTTCTGCACCTCCGGAGGGTGTCGCTCGCCGTTGCTCCAGCCCGCCTCGACGAGCGGTACTTGCTCGTATTCGCAGCTCTCCGCGGAGAGCTCGTGCGTGGTGCCACCGCGCTGCGACCAGCCGATGCTCGGCAGCGCCGGCGCGGGATTGGCGAGCGCGAGAGACAGCACCGAGGGCGCGGCTTGGCCCCAGCTCAGCGCCACGACGACGCGCTCGCGATCGACGCCCACGGCGACGCCAGGCGTCTTCGCATCGAGCCCCCACTCCTCGACGTCACCGTCGAGCGCGAGCTTCTCGGGCAGCGCGCGGAGCGCAATGGCGACGGGCACGGCGGCGCGCGACGCAGCCTGAGGCGCGGCGCCGGAGCTCGCAGGCGTGGGCAGCGTGAGCGCGGGTCGCTCGCTGGGCGGAGACGCAGAGCAGCCCATCAGGCCCGACATTGCCAGCGCCCGCACGAGGCCGCGCAGACCATGGTTGCTTCGTCGCATCATTCGATTCTCCGATTCGGCGTTCGAGCTGGGCTCGCGGGCAGCATTCCTTCGGCGATGACGATCGCCTCGGCTTCGCGGTCCACGCCGAAGAGCTCTGCCTCGCGTGGACCCATGCGGTGGTAGACGACCTTCCAGCGAATCGGCAAGGCGTCGACGTCGCCCGGAAAGACGAGCCTCGCCTCGCGCGGCTCTCCGCTCGCCGGCACGCGACGGTCATCGGTCTGCAGCCTGCGCGGCCCGCCCTGACCCCTCGCGAACGCGAACTCGCGCGACAGCACGACCGGCGCCGCGGAGAGCGCGCCTGGGCCTGCGCCAGCGACCGCGTGCACCTCGAGTTGCCGGAACATGTCGCCCGTCGGCACCGCGTGCCCCGCGCCGCTCGCGACGAGCGACACCACGAGGACACGCGCCGTGACGCGCGCAGCGCTCGCCTCGATGGCGCGGCGCAGCATCGCGCTGTCGCCCTGGACACGGAAGGCGTGCGAGCGGCCGGCTCCGCTCGGCGACGCTGGCATGTGGCAGTCGACACAGGAGCGATCGTGGTGCTTGGAGGCCGCGTGCTCGGCGACCGTGCTCTGCATGGCCGCCGCCTGCGGCTCCGGAAACTCGAACTGGTGGCAGCCCGCGCAGCCGCCCGGATCGCCTGCTCGCCGCACGAAGCGCGTATGCCCTTCGGCCTGTGCCTCGGCCTCGGGCACGTGGCAGCTGATGCACGCGACGCCGAGGTGGCGCGCGGGCGACGAGGGCTGATCGAGCGGCGCCTCCGGCGCGTGGCAGCCTCGACAGAAGGGGAGCGGCTCGATCGCGTAGGCCGCGAGGAACACCGGGTCGTCCCACGCGCGCGCGTGCAAGGAGCCCCGCCACTCGGCAGACTCGGTCGCGTGGCAGGCTTCGCACGCGGCGTTCGCGGCGAGCTTCACCGAAGCTGGGCCCAGCGCCGCGACGCCTTCGCCGCTCGCGCCCCGTGCGACCTCGGCGCGCTCCGCTCGGGGACCGCGAGCCCCTCGGCCCGGTGAGCCCGGCCCGGGATCGCCTCCGCAGGACATCACGAGCAGCGTCAGCGCGAGAGCGGCTCTCACCGCGTGCAGGCTACACGCGAGCGAGGGCGCCGTCCGTCGTTCCTTCGCCGAGCACCGACCCGCGCTCACGATGCCGACCTCGACCGGCTGGGCTCAGGTGTAGGCTGCCCGCATGCGGCGCAGGCATCGCATCGGTCTCGCGCTCGGCGCCTCCGTGCTGCTCAGCGGCTGCGACGTCTGGGACCGCTTCGCCGAGCGCTTCGCGACCGGGGTCGCGATCTTCTTCGCCGCGATACTCGCACCTGTGGCCATCGGCGCCATCGGCGCGCTGCTCTCGGGCCGAGGCAAACCCGCGGCCTGGGTCGACGTCGTGCTCGGGTGGGTCTTCGCGACCGCCTCGACCTTCTTCATCGGCATCCTCGCGCAGATGCTCGAGGGGCTGTACCGGCACGTGCCGTGGGTGATCGTGCTCCCCTGCCTGGGGCTGCCCGCGGCGGCCTGGGCGTTGATCGCGAGCGCCAAGCTCGCACGTCAGCGAGACATCCCGGCCTGGGTCCTCGGCGTGATCGCGCTCATCGGCGCGGGCTACGCCGGCTGGATCGCCTACGTCATCGCCGGTGGCTTCGGTCTCGTCTGAGCAGGCCGCTCGTCGACGCCGACGCGCGAAGGATTCGCCACCCCGCGTGACGCCGCGAGCGCTCAGGAGCGCGCGCCCGGGCGCCAGCGGAAGCTGTCGACGAGCACGGGCTCTTCGCCGGGGCGCAGCGGGTCGGTGAGGCCCACGCACCAGCCGTCGACGCCCTGGCCGTCGTGGCGCACGCGCAGGCGCAAGAAATGCTTGTAGCCCGGGTGATCGAGCGTGCTGAAGGCCTGCGTCTCCTCGATGCCGAAGCGCGTGAGCAGCGCAACGTACACACCCACGAGCCCGGCGCCGAGCACCACCGTGAGCCCGAGCGTGAGCGCCGCGATGACGAACATCGGCAGGTGATCACGCAGCGGCGAGAGCAAGAGGTCGAGCCCGACGAAGGCCACGATCGGGAGCGCCGCGAGCAGCAGCCCGAAGAAGAACGCGAGCGCCGCGACGGCGCGCGGCTTGCGGCGGAGACCACCCATGAGCGAGAGCACGACGGTCGCGATGAGCAGCGTCGCGATCGGCGCCACCGCCGCGCCGCCGAGCAGCCTCACCCCTGCGTCGACGAGCATGGACACCGCGTAGAGGCCCGCGAGCACGGCGTGGGGGATGAAGCCCGAGCGCCCGAGCGCGATCTTGATCGGCACCGACCAGAGCAGCGCGCGGCTCTGCGCCGGCGTCGGCCACTGCGCTTTCATGGCGCGACGCCGCTCGACCATCGGCGCCGGGTGCAGGAAGGCGCCCCCACCGCCCGCGACCACGTGGAGCAACCCGGGCTCCTCGATGCGATCGTAATGGTGGATGTCGCCCGAGAGCAGGAAGTGATCGCGCAGGCCGAAGGCCAGCGACAGGCTCCGCACCATGCCGGCGCCCGTGGGGCTCGTCTCGCCGAAGGCGAAGAGCGGGTCGGGCATGACGACCCAGGGCGAGACCTGCGGGTTCTGCTCGAGCCAGCGGCGGTGGAAGCGCTCTTGGCGGTGATCGATCACACGCAGCTGCCGATCGACCGCGACCATGTGGATCTCCGGCGTGAGCGGCAAGACGAAGTAGCTCGCGCTCTGGACCGGCTCGTAGCCCGAGAGCACGAGCGCCTCGGGCTTCTCCATCTTGCCGCCCATGACGAGCTCGCGCGCCCAGTCGGCCGCGTGCTCGAGCTGGCGAAAGGGGATGCCGACGAAGCTCGGGCGCGCGTCGACGTCTTCGTCGGCGGGCCTCCGGCGGAACAAGCGACCGAAGCCGTCGAGCCCGTCGTACCAGTCGTGGTTGCCCGGGATGCCGAGCAATACGCGTCGCTTCCCGTCGTCGCGCTCTGCGAGCACCTCGTTGAAGGGCACGAGCACGCGGTTGGAGATCTCCTGCGCCGTCGCCACCGGATAGGCAGTGTCCCCACCGAAGAGCAGCACGTCGCCGCGCGGCGCCACGAGGTGCTCACCCGGCCTGTCCGGATCGGGCAGCTCGTACTCGGAGGTCACGAGGCTCGCCACGGCGCGGCTCACCGAGAGGTCGTCGCCGGTGTCGGCCACGAAGTCGATCCACAGATCGCGCCCGAGCCCGCCGAGCACGTCGAAGCTCGAGCGTGGCCCGGAGGCCTCCGCGTCGCTCGAGGCACCGAGCACCGCGACGACGCGCGCCGCGAGCTCCTCGGGTTCGTCGGGCGTCATCCAGTCGCGCGAGTCGACGTCTTCCGTCGCGACCGCCGAGGCGACGAAGTGGCGCATGTGCCCCCAGAAGGAGCGGAAGCCGAGCCAGACCACACCACGCGGCGCGACGCGACCTCGCACGAAGCTGCGCTGCACGTGCGCGCGATCGGCGGGGGCGGGGCGGACCGTCACGAGCGCGACCCTAGCACGTGCTCCGAGCTCGCTCGCGTCGGTTGCCCGCGCTGCGCGGCCAGCCCATCGTCGGCGCTCCCCATGCGGCGCACCCAGCGGCTCTTCGCGCTCACCGAGTACCTGCGGGGCCGTCGTACGGGCGTCACCGCGGAGGCGCTCGCCGAGCGCTTCGGCGTCACGGTGCGCACGATCTACCGCGATCTCGACGCGCTGCGCGACGCGGAGCTCCCACTCGCCGCCGAGCGCGGGCGCGGCGGCGGCTACGCGCTCGATCGCGCGTACACGCTGCCGCCCGTGAACTTCGACGCACGGCAGGCCGCGCTGCTCATCGCCGTCGGGCAGCAAGCCGTGGACATGCGGCTCATGCCCTTCGTCGAGACCCTGCAGTCGGCGCTCGACAAGGTGCGCGCGGCGCTGTCGACCTCGGCGCAGCGCGAGCTGCTCACGCGCCTCGAGGGCCTGCAGTTCCTGGGTGTGCCCGGCCTGCCGTGCTCACCCGTGGTCCGCGCGGCGGTCGAGCGCGCCTGGTTCGAGCAGCGCTGCCTCAGGATCACCTACGTCGACGGCGACCACCTCGAGACCACACGCGAGCTGCGCCTGCGCGGAGTCTTGATGCAGCGGCACGAGACCCGTCTCGACGCGGAAGACCTGCGCGACGGAGGGCGCCGGCACTTCCGTCTCGATCGCATCGTGCGCGCCGAGCTCATCGACGCGCCCGTGGAGCGAGCGGCGGCGCCGAGCCCGGCCGTCGCGGGCTCGCCGCGTGCGCTCAGCCGCCCATCAGCTTCTGGTTCGCCGCGCGCGCGGAGCAGCGCTCGAGCCACGCCTTCGTCCTCGGAAAGGGCGCGAGCTCGAGCCCGCAGTAGGTGATCCATTGGAAGAGCGACGCGAGGTGGAAGTCGACGAGCGAGGCCTGCTCACCGAGCACGTAGGCCTTGCTCCCGAGCTCTCGTTCGAAGATGCCGATGAGCACGTCGAGATCCTCGCGGGCCTTCGCGCCCGTGGCCGCGTGCCGCTGCGCCTCCGGCACACGCTCGCTCGTGTGGTTCTGCCAACGTGACACGGCCTCGCCGAGGCTCACGTTGGCCCAGACGAGCCACTTGAGCGCCTCGCCTCGCTTCGGGCCCGGCACGGGATAGAGCCCCTTCTCCACGCCGAAGGTCTCTCCCAGGTAGATCTGGATCGCGGCCGACTCGAAGATCACCGCGCCGTCGTGCACGAGCACCGGCACCTTCTTGTTCGGGTTCACCGGCCCGAGCTTCTTCTCCTTGTCGGCGGCATCGAGCACGTCGACCTGCACCGCCTCGTAAGGGACGCCGAGCTCCTCGAGGCTCCAGTGGACGGTCGAGGCGGTGGACATCGGGGCGAAGTAGAACGTGAGGCTCATGGTCATCTCCTTGGACGCGCGGTCTTTCGCGCCGAGAGACCATGCCCGAGCCGCCTGACAGCCTTCTGTCAGGTTTGATCCTCCGGCGACCCTGGCGCGGCGGCGGAAGGCGCACGCCACAGGCCACCAGGTCAGCTGCGAACCACGATCGCGATCCGGCCCGAGCGGCGTTAGCCTGAGCGCATGCCGCGCACGCTCAGCTCCACCCCTGCCCCTCGCGACTCGCGTGATCTCGCGCCGCAGGGTGCGCTGCTCGCGCTGCTCTCGCTCGTGGTGCTGCTCTTCGCGCGCGACGCACGCGCGCTCACGGCGCCGCTCCCTGGCGCGGTGGCCTTCCCCGCGAACGTGCAGCTCGAGCTGCCCTTCCCGGCCGGCAGCGAGGTCTACGTGCTCTCGGGCTACAGCCGCGCGGGCGGCTCCAGCCTGCACGCCGACACGAACGCGACCAGCAAAGCGAACGACTACTACGCGCTCGATCTCACCTACGCGAACGAGCCGAACGCCGGCAAAGGGCTGCCCATCACCGCCTCGCTCTCGGGCACCGTCGTGCGCGCAGGCTGGGCCACGAGCGGTTGGGCCAACTACGGTCTGCGCGTCATCCTCAGGCACGAGCTCGGTGACGGGCACGTCTACCATACGCTCTATGCGCACCTCGACTCGATCACCGTGACCGAGGGCGCCACGATCGCCCAGGGCGCGACGCTCGGCACGCTGGGCCAGTCCTGCCAGGGCGCGCTCTCTTGCAGCTCGTTCTCCACGCCGCACCTGCACTGGGCGCTGCACCGCGACAGCACGATCGGCGGCTCTGGCACCGGCGGATCCTACGGTGGCAACGCGGTCGTGCCCGAGCCGATCAGCGGCCACGAAGACCTGGCGAAGGGCCAGACGCTCACGTCGAGCAACACCGGCACGCCGAGCTGCGGCGACGGATTCTGCTCGGCCGGTGAGAATGGCAGCGACTGCCCGGCCGACTGCTGCGGTCCGATCCCCGCCGCCGGGCGCATCGTCGATGACTCGGACCCCTGCTTCGACGCGGGCGGCGACCCCCAGTACCTCTACGCGACGAACGAGGGGCACGCTGGTGGCGCGATCTGGACCAACGCCACCGACGCAGCCTCGGTGGACAACTCCGGCACCTGGTCGCTGAGCTTCGACGAGGCCGGCGACTACGCCGTGCGCGTCTACGTCGAGCCGGGCTTCGCCGGGACCACGCAGGCCGAATACGTGCTCGAGCACGCGGGATCGACCGAGTCGATCGTGGTCGATCAGAGCGCGTCGGAGGGCTGGATCGAGCTCGGCAGCTTCGCCTTCGATGCAGGCGGCTCGCAGCGCCTCTTCCTCGGCGACGTGACCGGGGAGCCGCTCTCGGCGATGCGGACGATCGTGTTCGACGCCGTCGAGCTCTCGCGCGTCGGCGGCGGTGGCGAGGGCGGCGGTGGCGAGGGCGGCGCGGGCGGCGACGCGAGCAGCGTGGCCAGCACGGGTACGGGCACGGGCGCGGGTGGCTCGGGGAGCGACGACGGCGAGGGCGCGGGCGACGGCGGCTGCAGCTGCCGCAGCGCGGGCGCGCCCGCAGGCGAGGCGCCTCTCGCCTTCGCGGCGGCGCTCGCGGCGCTCGCGACGCTGGCTCGGCGGCGCGGAGATGTGTATAAGAGACAGCTCGCGCAGCGCTCAGCTCCGGTAGCGCGAGCCCTCGTCGACCTTGCAGAGCTCGGTCTTCACGACGGAGCGCTCACGCATCGGGAGAAAGGCCGCGAGCTCGGGGCTCACGCGGTAGGCCTCGTAGGCGTCCTCCGAAGGGAAGGACAGCACGTGGACCTCGCGGTGGGGCTCGCTCTCGGGCGTGCGCATCACGAGCACGCGCTCGAGCTCGCCGCCGTGCTTGCGCAGGATGCGCGCGGCCTCGTGCTCGAACTCGCGGAAGGTGTCGAGCGCATCGCGTCGGACGTGGAGCGTGACGTGGAGGAGCATGCCCACTTCTTTACACCCGCTCGGCGCCGGAGGGTGAGACGCGCTTCGCCTCGAGGAGCGACCGCGCAGGCGTGCCGCGGCGCGGTCTTCGATCTACGCTTCTCCCATGCGCAGCCGCCTCCGCTCCTACGTCCTCGGCCTCGGCCTCGCCGCCGCGCTCACCGCCCTGCCCGCACCGGCAGCCGCCGGCGAGAAGATCTCGGTGGGCACGATCGCGCCCAAGGGCAGCATGTGGGGCAAGGTCTTCACCGCGTGGACCGAGGCCGTGCATCAGAAGAGCGAGGGCAAGCTCGAGCTCACCGTCTTCTACAACGGAACGCAGGGCGACGACGGCGCGATGGTCGGCAAGATGAAAGCCGGCCAGCTCGACGGCGCCGCCGTCACGGCGCTCGGGCTCGGCAAGATCCACAAGCCGATCCTCGCGCTGCAGATCCCCGGGCTCTTCCGCAGCTGGGAGTCGCTCGACCGCGCGCGCGACGCGCTCAAGGGCGAGTTCCAGAAGGGCGCCGAGGGCGAGGGCTTCCACATCGCGGGCTGGGGCGACCTCGGCCGCATCCACGCCATGTCGCGCGGCTTCGCCGTGCGCCGCCCCGAAGACCTGCGCGGCAAACGCGTGCTCACCTTCCAGAACGACGTGCTCGGCCCGACGATCTACCAGCTCATCCCGGGCGCCACGCCGGTGCCGATGAGCATCCCCGAGATCCTGCCCGCCCTGCGCACCAAGTCGCTCGACGTCTTGAGCGCACCTTCGCTCGGCGCCGAGCAGCTCCAATGGGCGCCGCACCTCGACCACATCGGCTCGGAGTCGACGATCATGGCCATCGGCGGCTTCGTCTGGTCGAAGAACCGCCTCGACAAGCTGCCCGCCGATCTGCGCGCGATCCTCGTCGACACCGGCGGCGCAGCCTCCGAGGCCCTCAAGAAGCGCATCCGCACCGAAGACGAGGCCGCCTACCAGCGCCTCGCGTCGAAGATGACGGTCGTGAAGCTCAGCGACGCCGACCGCGACGCGTGGAGAGTCGTCTTCAAGAAGGCCGCCGAGCGCCTCGCCCAGGGCACCTTCGATCCGGCCCTCGTCGAGCGCCTCGTGAAGCTCTCGGGCCAGGCCCCCTGACGGCACGGCCCGCGCCCTCGGAGGGGCACGCCACACCGCTCGGCCACAGCTTCGCGCTATCGTGAGCGCCGCATGAGCACCCTGAAGGCCGGTCGCGCCGTCGTCGTCCACACGCTCGCGAGCTCTCCGCTCGAGGCCCTCGACGCCCTGCGCATCGAGGCGCAGCCCGCACCCGAGCCCGGCCCGGGCGAGGTGCTCATCGCCGTGAAAGCCGCCGCGGTCGGCTGGGTCGATCTGCTCATGACCAGCGGCCAATACCAGCACGTGCCCGAGCCGCCCTACACACCCGGGCTCGAGTTCGCCGGCGAGGTCGTCGCGGTGGGCAGCGACGTCGACGCATCGCTCGTCGGTACCGAGGTGCTCGCCGACGGCCTGCTCACCGGGCCGCGCTCGCTCGGCGCGCACCGCCGCTACGGCGGCTTCGCGAGCTACGCGCTCGCGCCCGCCAACGCGGTGATCCCTCGCCCTGAGCCTCTGTCGCTCGACGAAGCCGCCTGCCTGCTCGGCGGCTACGAGACCGCCTACCACGCGCTCGTGCACCGGGCGCGCCTCTGCGAAGGCGAGAGCCTGCTCGTGCTCGGCGCCACGGGCAGCACCGGCCTCGCCGCCGTGCAGCTCGGCAAACTGCTCGGCGCGCGGGTCATCGCCGCAGGTCGCTCGAAGGCGAAGCTCGAGGAGCTGCGCGCAGCCGGGGCCGACGAGCTGCTCGCGACGGTCGACGAGGCCGGCGCGCCACGCAAGCTGCGCGACGAGCTCAAGGCGCTCTCGGGCGGCGCAGGGGTCGACGTCGTCTACGACCCGATCGGCGGCGATCTCTCCGTCGAGGCGCTGCGCGGCATGGCCTTCGGTGGGCGCTTCGTCGTCGTCGGCTGGTCGGCCACACCGCTCGCGGCCCGTGGTGGTCGCGACGCCAACCAGCTGCCGACCAACCTCATCCTGATGAAGAGCATCGACGTGCTCGGCTCCCCCGCGGCGATCTCGGTGCTGCGCGACCCGAACGTGCGCACCGAGCGCCTCGCGAAGATCCTCGCGTGGGCGCGCGAGGGCAAGCTCTGCCCCGTCGTCTCCCAGCGCTACACGCTCGACACGATCCGCGACGCCCTGCGCGACAAATGGGACAGCCGCCACGTCGGCAACCTCGTCGTGCGCGTCGACGGCTGAACGCCCAGCGAGAGAGCGGCGCGCGGGCGCTCCGAGCGCCCCGAACAGGGTCCGGTTCGGCCCCTCGGTACGATTCTCCTATTGGAGACAACGATCCAGCTATCGGATCTCGTTGCGCATTTTTGTCCGCGGCGATGTCCACATCGCCGAGCAGCGTCGAATTGTGGTCCGCCCCGGTCGGCCCTGAGCGACTCACTCGCTAGGGGGCCCAACGACGGGACCTCCTCCCTGCGACCGCCGCCGACTCTCTGGGGGGTGGCGTCGCGAAGCACAGGAGCATCGACGCATGGACCAAGACACGACTCGGCTTCACCTCGTCACCTCCAAGCTCGCGCCCCGCGCGCGTGGCCTCTTGCTCGCTGCCGCGTGCACGAGCCTGCTCGCCACCGCCGGCTGCGGCGACGACGGCGTCTCGAGCGGGCCCGGAGGCGGCCAAGGGTCGGGCGGCGCGGGCAGCACCACGAGCAGCTCGAGCGGCGGCGGGGGCGATACGACGACGACGACATCGACGAGCAGCGGGCCGGTGTATTGCAGCCACCTGGAGATCGGCCAGCGGGCGAGCATCCACGAGAGCTGCGGAGTCTTCGTGAACCCAGACGCCGGGCCCGGCGGCGACGGCAGCCAGGCCTCGCCCTTCCACACGGTGCAAGCCGCGGCGGAGCGCATCACCGCGCTCGGCGGAGGTGCGATCTACGTCTGCGGCGGTGGCAACCACGATCTCACCAGCGCCTTCGAAATGCCCGCCGAATCGAGCCTGGCCGGGGGGTTTCGTTGCTCCAATTGGCAGGCCGGTTCCGAGACGCCCACCATCCGCTCCGCCCCGAACGCCCATGTCGTTCGCGCCCAGGGGCCAGGCGTGCGCGAGCTCGAGCGCCTTCGTCTCATCGCCAGCGCCGAAGGCACCGACGCTCAAGGTCGCGGGCGCTCCGCGATCGCCATCATGCTGATCGGCGCGGAGCTGCGCGCGAAGGACGTCGACATCGAAGCTGGCCCCGGCGCCCCGGGAGCAGACGGCGGCGAACCGGCCGCCCCGAACATGGCGCCGAACGGCCAGAACGGCACCAACGGCTGCATGATGAGCATCGATCCGCAACCCGGTGGCCCCGGCGGGCAGAATACGTGCCCGCTGCCCGACGGGATCACGACGGTGATGGTCAACGGCGGCACGGGCGGTACGGGTCGCGCGAGCGCGAGCGGTCTCGCAGGAACCGCAGGTGTCGGTCCGGCGGGTCTGTTCGGCGCCGGCGGTCAACCTCAGCAACCCAGCAGCGCAGTGCCGGGCCTCATCCTCAGTTGCCAGCCCGGCGGCAACGGCCTGCCCGGTGAGGTCGGCGTCGACGCGTTGCCGGCGATCGGCGGCAGCCTGGGCGCGACAGGCTACATCGCATCCGTCGCCGAGAACGCGCTGCGTGGCTTCCCGGGCGGCGGGGGTGGCGGCGGTGGCGGCGCTCGCTATTGCAGCGATCCAGCCCAGGGCATCGCCTACGCGGGCCCTGGCGGCGGCGGCGGTGGCGCGGGCGGCTGCGGCGGTCTCGGTGGCGTGTCGGGCAAGCCGGGCGGCGCCAGCATCGCGATCCTCGCGCTCGCGGACGGTATCCAGGCCTCGGTCGTACATCTGGACGACGTCAGGTTCTCTGGCGCGACGGGCGGCGACGGCGGCGACGGACAGTCTGGCCAAGACGGCCAGCTCGGGGGAGGCAACGACAGCACTCCTGCCGGCGGGTCTCAGGGGAGCGGCAACAACTTCAGCGCTGCTTGTAGGGGTGGTGCGGGCGGCAACGGAGGGCGAGGCGGCCACGGCGCAGGTGGCAATGGCGGAATCGCTGCGCTGATCGCTACGGACAGCTCCAGCACGGTGACACGCGTTGGCACGGTCGACGACGCCGCGCCAGTCGCTGGCGTGGGCGGCGACAGCTACGGCAACCCCGGCGATAACGGCGTCGCCTGCGCGCGCTTCGACATCCCCTCCTGGGGCTGCCTGCCCAACTGAGCATCCACCGCTGCGGCACGCCCTCTTCGCGCAGCCCCGCGCTGCGCGAAGAGCGGCGGCTGCTCGCCCCATCGAACAGGAGATCCATCCATGCAGCAACCTCCGCACGGCTACGGGCAGCCACCGTATGCCCCACAGCAGCACGCACAGCACGGCTACCCGCAGCAGCACGGCCACGCGCAGCAGCACGCTCAGCACCACGTGCAGCAGCATCACCAGCAGGCCTGGCACCACGGCTTCGCGCAGCCGAGCCACCACGCCTACCCGGCCGTGGCGCTCGAGTTCTCTGCGGTCGACGACGTAGCGCTCGAGCGCGTGGGCAAACGCACGCGCCAGTGGGGCCTCACCGCCCTCATCGGCGGCGGCCTCATGCTCGTCATCGCGATCCTCGGCATGGTCCTCCCGAGCGCGCTCGACGCCCCCGAGCAGGTCGCGACGATGGCCATCGGCATCGCCCTCGTGAGCGTGCTCCCGCTCTCACTCGTCAACCTCGGCGTGGGCGTCTTCTACATGCGCGCCGCCGAATCGATCAGCGCGATCGCGACGACCCGCGGGCACGATCTGCCTCACCTCATGACCGCGCTCGAGAAGCTGCGCATCGCCTTCCAGATCGAGGTGGTCATGGGCGCCCTCGCGGTCGTCGGCGGATTCGTCGCGAGCTTCGTGGTCCGCGCGATGGCCTGAGCGCCGCGCCCCCATTCTCACGCAGGAGCCACACCATGAACATGCCTCCGTACGGCCATCCACAGCACCCGCAGCACGCACAGCACCCACAGCAACAGCATGGCTACGGCCACCCCCAAGCCTTCGCCCAGGGCGCGGCGATGCAGCAGAGCTCGCCCTACGAGTTCGGCCCGGCGGAAGACGCCGAGATCGCCAAAGCCGCCAACTGGGCCAAAGCGGTTGGTGTGCTCGGCTTCGTCAACGGCGGGCTTCATCTGCTGAGCACCAACGTCTTGCAGGCCGCTCTCGCCGCCATCGTGGGCTTGCTGTTCTTCAAGGGCGGCACGGCGCTCACCAACGTCGTGCAGACCAAGGGGCACGACGTGCACCACGTCGTCGCGGCGCTCGATCAGTTCGGACAGGCCTTTCAGATCCGCTTCATCTTCACGGTGCTCGCGGTGCTGCTTCTGCTGGTCGTGCTCCCGCTCCTGTTCCTGGGCGTGTTCATGCAGATGAGCCGCTGACCCGCGGCCGTCGCCCGCCGTCCTCCGCCACGCCTCGACCGAATCGCTCAGGTGCACCCTCCCATGGACCTCCCCGAGCTCGCCCGCCTCCAAGCCCGCATCGATCTGAGCCCCGAGCCCGCGCGCACCCTCGAGGCGCTCGGGCTCGACGAGTCCACCTGGCGCACCCAGCAAGAGGCCCACCTCACCGAGCTGGCCGACGCGCTCGACCGCGGCGAGAGCGAGCCGCTCGAGCGCTTCACCGCAGCCTACGAGGCCGCGAAGCGCGAGCTCTCGGGCCTGCCACCCTCGCAGGCCGCAGCACCTGCGCGCGCAGCTACGCCCGCGCCGGCGCAGTCACCGATGCCAGCGCCGCCCCCCCCGCCCCGAGCCGCGCCTGCGCCCGCTGTCGCCGACGACGACACCGCGCGTCTGCCCTCACCCTTCGTCGCCCAGGCGCCTGCCCCGCAACTCGCCGAGCGAGGCGCACCCACGGCCTTCGTGCCCTCGCGCGTCGCCGAGGTCGACGAGACGGCCGCGCTTCCCTCGCCGTTCGCGTTGCCTCCGCAGCGACGCGTCGCCGAGCTCGCCGCGACCGCAGCGCTTCCGCCGGCGCCGACCGCGAGCACACCGCAGGCCCACGGACAGGTCGAGCCGGCGCGCCCGGGTCAGCGCTTCACCGCCTCGCCTTCGCAGGGCTTCGCGCCACCACCGAAGGCTGGCCCGGCCTTCCTCGAGCCGCGGCTCTCCGCAGAGCGCCCCTCGGCACAGCAGCCCTCCTCGGCCGAGCTGCGCGTCTCGCCTCGCGCAGCTTCGCAGCCGCCGGCTGCGCTCCCGAAGGGCGCCGTCGAGCCCGCGCGCCCCAACCAGCGCGCGACGATGGCCGTGAGCGATCCGGCCGCCATGCGCGCGATGCTCCCGAAGCGTAATCGCGCGCTGCCCGACGCGACCGTCGCGCCGTCCGAAGTGCGTGGCCCAGCGATGCCCTTCGCTCCTGCGGCGCCGAGCGAGCTCATCCCGCTCGAGCGCTACGCCGCGATCACCACCGAGCTCGAGCGAGGCGGCGACCCCATCGCCACCTTCGCGCGCCTCGGCTTCACCCCCGACACGTGGATGGCGCAGGTGCGCGGCTATACGCGCCTCTTCGACGCCGACCCCTCCGCGAAGGCTCGCTTCCATTCCTTGAAGGGCAAGCACCATGGCTGAGACCGACTTCGTATTTCACTGGGATGGCGGCGGCGAAGAGTGGAACCACCTCCACGTCGTGCGCTTCGGCCTCGACGATCGCCTCTCGGTGCCCTTCTCGCTGCGCGTGCTCCTGCACGCGCGCTCGCGCGATCGCGACGTCGACCCCTACGCGCTCGTCGGTCGCCTCTGCACGCTGCGCCTCGCGACGCTCGCCGAGCCGGCCTTTCGTTCGGTCCACGGCCTCGTCGTCTCCGCCGAAGACCGCGGCCAGACGCGCCACGGCTCGCTCGTGGAGCTGGTGATCATGCCGCCGGTCGCGCGCGCGATGCACCGCGCGCAGAGCCGCATCTTCCTCGAGAAATCGCTGCGCGAGATCCTCACCGCCGTGCTCGCGGGCGACCCACGCATGACGCTCGCCGACCCGAAAGACGAGCCGCTCGACACGCTCACCGATCCCTTCGTCGTACCGAAGGAGCACTTCGCCTTCCGCATCCACGACCCCTCGCGCATCGACGACCCGAGCGCGCGGCCCTACGTCGTGCAGTACGAAGAGAGCGACTTCGACTTCGTCGCGCGCCTGCTCGAAGACGAAGGCATCGCGTACCATTTCGAGCATACCCACGACGCCGTCGTGCTCGTGATGAGCGACTTCGACGACGGCCGCGCCCACCTCGAACCCTTCGATCCGCTCGGGCCCGAGCTGCTCGGCAGGCAGCTCGGCAAGCTACGCGCGGGTGGGCGCCTGCGCCCGACCAAGGTGACGCTGCTCGAATACAACTGGCAGAAGCCCCAGCTCGACATGGCGGCCGAAGCCAAGGCCGAGGTCGACGACCTCTTCGTGCGGCGCTACCCGGGCGGCTACGTCGAGAGCAAGGAGCAAGGCGCGCCACTCGCCAAAGCCTGGCTCGATCGCCTCCACACCGAGGCCCGGTACGCGACCGCCGAGGGCAGCTGCCGCCTGCTCGGTGCGGGCAGCGTCTTCCACCTCGCGCACGAGCTGCATCGCTTCGAGGGTGAGTACCTCGTCACCGCAGCGCGCTCGCAGGGTGTAGCCCCCGGCGAGCTCACCGGCGACACGGGCGTCGAGGCGCGCCTCGAGGGCGACGTGCCCTTCCGCGTCGAGGTCGAGCTCGCGCGCCGAGGCGACGCCGAAAAGCCTGAAGAGTCGCGCTTCCGCCCAGCGCGCACCACACCGAGGCCGCGCATCCACGGCACGCAGACGGCGATCGTCACCGACGAGCCCGGCGCGCGCGGCGCCGAAATCCACGTCGGCGGCCCGGACGGCAACGAGAACGGCTGCGTGCGTTTGCGCTTCTTCTGGGACACCGAGGCCGAGCGTCACGACCAAGAAGCCACGAGCACCTGGGTGCGCGTGAGCCAGGTCTTCGCGGGCGCGGGCGGCGGCGCCGTGTTCCACCCGCGCGTCGGCACCGAGGTCATCGTGGCCTACGAAGAGGGCGACCCGGATCGCCCGCTCGTCGTGGGCCGTGTGTACAACGGCATCCAGCCCGCTGCGGCCAAAGGCAAGGGCGCCGCCACCGTCTCCACCTTGAAGACGCTCGCGAGCCCGGGCGGCAAGGTCTTCAACGAGCTCCAGTTCGACGACACCGCAGGCGAAGAGAAGGTGAACCTCACCGCGGGCAAAGATTGGAACAGCAACGTCGGCAACGACCGAACCGAGACGGTGAAGAACGACTCCTCGTCGACGGTCGACGTGAACCGCACCGAGCACACCGGCGCGAACCGCACCACGACCGTCGGCGGCAACAACAAGGAGACCGTCACCGGCAACGAGGTCCTGAGCATCGGCGTGAACCAAGACCTCTCGGTCGGCGCCAACCAGAGCACCTCGGTCTCCGCCGCGCGCACGCTCACCGTCGGCGCCTCCCAGAGCGTCGTCGTCGGCGCCTCGCACTCCGTCACCGTGGGCGGCCCCGAGACCTACCTCGTCGGCGCCACGCAGAGCGTGACCGTCGGCGCAGCGAAGACCGAGACGATCGGCGCTTCGTACTCGCTCACCGTGGCCGCGGTCGCGACCAACAAGGCCGCGCTCCACATCATCGACGCTCCTTCGACGATCGTGAAGTCGACGACCGATCAGCTCATCACGAGCGTCGCCACGATCGACGCATCGGCGAGCGCGAAGATCACCACCGCCGAGTTCGCGGCCATCGCCGGTGGCTCGGCCACCCTGCAGGGCGGCAGCGTCGACGTCACCGCCGAGGGCGACGTGACGATCTCCGGCGGCACGGTGAAGATCAAAGCCGGCAACATCATCCTCGAGGGCGGCTCGATCAAGATCTCCGGCGGCGTCACCGAGATCACCGGCGGCGTGGTGAAGGTGAACTGAGATGGATCCGCTCACGCTCGCCACCCGTGCCTTCTTGCGCGAGATCGACGCCGCTTGGGCGCCGCCTCCGGGCGCGCCGCCCGCGCCTCGCGTGCTTCGCCTCGAGGCCTCGCCGGAAGATCGCAGCGACGTCCTGAAGGCGCTGCGCCTCGCCGAGTGGCGCCCCGAGAGCCGACACCCGCTCGTGCTCGTCGAAGCGCCCTTCGACGACGAACGCAGCTACGCCGCCGCGGTCATCGCGCGGCTCCGCGAGAGCGCCGAGGCGCTGCACCAAGGCCTCGTCGACGACGGCGTCGCGCTGCCCGCGTTGCCCGCAGCCCCCACGCAGCCCGCGATCGCCTCGGCGATCGTCTACGCCGAGCGCCTCGCGAAACACGCCGCCTCCGCGCTCCATCCGGAGACGGCCGAGCCTCTACTCGACGGCCTGCGCCTAGCGCTCGCGCCCAAGAACGTGCGCGCGCCCGAGGCCTTCGCGCAGACGATCGGCGCCATCGCCAAGCTCCCCGATCCGGGCGAGCCCACCAAGCTCCGCCTCGAGGTCTACGCCCCCACGGTGCCCGCCCTGAGCGACCTGCTGCCACGCGCCGCGCGCTTCGAGCTCGATCGCGATGCGCTCTTCGAGTTCCTCGAACAGCTCGGCCCTCCCGCGACGAAGGGCCCAGCCGACGAGAGCGCACCCAAGCTGCCCCCCGCCGAGCGCGCTCGCATCGAGGCCGAGCTCGGCCAGCCCATCGTCTCGATCGACACCGGCCGCGCGCTCAAGTCGCTCCTCATGCGCGGCAGCCGCGCCCTCGCGCGAGGCGAGCACCGCGAGGCTTTGAAGAAGCTGCGCGCCGCGCGCGTGCTCTGCGAAGCCACCGGCCTGCGCGTCGAAGCGGTGCTCGCCACCATCGGCGTGGGCACCGCCTACGTCGCCGCGCAGAACCCCCGCGCCGCACGCGCCCACTACGAATCCGCCGCCAAGCGCGCGCGCGAGCTCGAGCGCCCCGACCTCGCAGCCCAGGCCGACTTCGCCCTCGGCCAGCTCTCGCTCATGCAAGCGCGCTTCGACGAAGCCCGCCCCGCCTTCGAGCGAATCGCCGCTTCGGTCGACCCAGCGTCGCCTCTCGCCGCCGAAGCCAAGCGCCTCGCCGAGGCCTGCAGACGCCGAGAGAACCCCTACGCAGCCGCCGCGCCCTCACAGGGAGCGCGCGCATGATCGCAGCCAAGTTCGGCGACCCGGTCCTCGGCGTCGACATCCACCTCGTCAACGCGCCGCCGCCTGCCCCGCCCACCACGCCCGTTCCGCTGCCGCACCCCTTCGTCGGCGTCGTCTTCGACCCGGTCGGCGCCGCCGTCGGCGCCGCGATGGGCGCCGTGCTCGGCGGCGGCGGCCCCGTGCTCGTCAACGGCATGCCCGCCGGAAACACCGGCACCGAGGTCAAGGCCCAGCCTCACGTGCCCATGCCGCCCGGCGTCGGCTTTCACCCCACCGACATGCCACCCGGCAACGAGGGCACGCTCGTCACCGGGTCGAAGACCGTCGAGTTCGGCGGCTCCAGCGAGAGCCGCACCGCCTCGATGGTCATGAGCTGCAACTTCCCGGTGAACCTGCCCACGAGCGTCTGCCTCGCCGTGCCCATGGGCTTGCCCGTGCTCATCGGCGGCCCCGAGGCGATGGACTTCGGCGTCGCGGCCGGCCAGGCCATCCGCACCAAATGGGTGAGCGGCAAGCTGCACAAAGCCACCGGCGCCACCAAGGGCTCCAAGCGCAGCAAGGTCATCTGCTTTCTCACCGGCCACCCCGTCGACGTCGTCACCGGCGAGCTCATCGCCGAGGCCGTCGACGCCGAGCTCCCCGGTCTCGTCCCCCTCGTCTTCGAGCGCAACTACCGCAGCCGCGAGACCGAAGACCAATCCCTCGGCCCGGGCTGGTACCACTTCTTCGACGCCTACGTCGACGAGGGCATCACCACCACCACGATTCGCCTCCCCGACGGCCGCCCGGCCGACCACCCTCCCCTCCGTGTCGGCGAGGAGTACTTCCACAAGCCCGACCGCTACACCCTCGCGCGCGACGCCGACGCCTACCGCCTCGTCGACGAAGCCGGCCTCACCCACGTCTTCAAGCCCACCGAGCCAGCCCAAGCCGGCCGCCCGAAGCGCCACCGCCTCGTCGAGATCCGCGACCGAGCCCGCAATCGAATCGAGCTCCGCTGGAAGGGCCCCTACCTCGCCGAGATCGAAGACACCGCCGGCCGACGCATCGCCTGCCGCTACGACCGCCAGGCCCACCTCGAGCGCCTCGTCCTCCTCGAAGATCGGCGCGAGCACCTCCTCGTCGCCTACCGATACCACCCCCAAGGACAGCTGGCCGCCGCCACCGACCCGGCGGGGCATGCCCTTCGATACGACTACAAGGGCGGTGTCCTCGTCACCGAGACCCACAAGAATGGGCTCCAGTTCCATTTCGAATGGGACTGGTACCATTCCGAGGGTTGGTGCGTGCGTACCTGGGGCGACGCGCCCCAGGGCGACGCCATGGACCTCGCCCCAGGTGCCACCCCGCCGCGCGCCATCTACGATCGACGCCTCTCCTACGACAAGAACCGCCGCCGCACCGCAGTCTCCGATGGCCGAGGCGGCCTTTCTTACTACCAAGGCAACGACCGCGACCTCGTCGACCAGTACATCGATCCTACAGGACGCATCACCAAGTACGAGTGGTCCGACGACGCCTGGAAGACCGCCGAGATCGACGGCACAGGAGCACGCACCGAGTGGTGCTACGACGACCGAGGCAACCGCATCGCCGAGATCGACGCCCTCGAGCAGCGCTCCACCTGGCGCTACGACCACCTCGACCGCCTCGTCGAGCACACCGACCCGCGAGGCGCCAAGGTCCGCATCGATTACCACACCAGCAGCGAGCCCAGCGCCGTCCACCTCCCCGACGGCACCGGCTACCTCTACACACGCGACCCCAAGGGCCGCCTCCTCCACGTCGACGACCCCATGGGCCGCCGCACCACCCTCGAATGGACCGACCAGCACGACCTCGCCGCCGTCACCGACCCCGAGAAGCGCCGCACCGAGTACCGCTACGACCTCTTCGGCCGCCTCGTCTACGCCAAAGACCCCCTCGGCCGCGAGACCAAGATCGAACGCGACCTGGTCGGCAACGCCACCTACGTCGAACGAGCCGACGGCGAGCGCCTCATCCTCGCGTACGACCCCGAAGGCAACCTCACCGAGCAACGCGACAGCCGCGCGCGCGTCACCCGCATGCGCTACGCCGCCATGGGCCAGCTCGTCGAGCACATCGACCCGCTCGGCCACAAGACGCGCCTCCGCTACGACTCCGAGCTCGACCTCGTCGCCGTCGAGAACCCCGCAGGCGACGTCTACACCTTCGAGCTGGATCTAGCGGGCCGCGTCACCAGCGAGCGCACCTTCTCCGGAACACGCCGCAAGCTCGCCCACGACAAAGCCGGCCGAACAAGCCGCGTCTGGACCGGCGCCCATCGCATCACCGACCTCGAGCGCGACCAGCTCGGCCGCGTCGTCAAACAAGTCTCACGCGGCGGCCGCTTGGACATCCCCACCACGCCCGTCGAGGAGACCTTCGCGTACGACGAAGCCGGCAGCCTCATCGCAGCGCGCACACCCAGCGCCGACGTCGTCTTCGAGCGCGACGTGCTCGGCCGCGTCACCCGCGAGCACGAGAAGATCGCCGCGACCTCGCTGAGCGCCAGCGTCTCGTCCCGCTACGACGCCGCCGGGCTGCGCGTCGAGCGCCGCACCAGCCTCGCCCACAAGACCGACTACCAATACAACCAGGCGGGCGAGCTGACCGCGCTCTCCGCTGCGTGGGATCTGCCCGGCCAAGCCGCACTCGCCCGCCTCGGTTTGCCCCAGGCCGCCATGGGCAGCTTCGACGTGAGGCTCGCACGCGATCCCCTCGGCCAAGAGCTCGCCAGGCGCCTGCCCGGCGGCGTCGTCTCCCTCTGGCAGCGCGACAAGTACGGCCGCCCCGCCGAGCAGCGCGTGCTCACCGGCGCGAGCACCCAGTCGCCCGGGCGCGACGTGCTGCGCAAAGGCTACGCCTGGGCCGCGCCCGAAGAGATCGCCGCCATCAGCAGCCTCGACCCGCAGACCGGCGCCAGGACCAGCAGCCAATACGAATACGACCCCCGCGGCTACCTGGTAAGGCAGCTCTTCTCGAGCGGAGAGGAGCTTCATCGCCAGGCCGACCCGGTCGGCAACCTCTTCCGCTCGGCGGACCAGCGCGACCGCAAGTACGGCCCCGGCGGCAGGATCGAGCAGGCCAATGGCACCACCTACGAGCTGGATGCGGATGGCTTCCTCACCAAGAAGACGTTGAGCGACGGCGCCACCTGGAAGTACGCCTGGGACGCCCACGGCCAGCTCATCGAGGTCGCGCGGCCCGACGGGAAGGTGGTCGCCTTCACCTACGACGCCTTCGGGCGCAGGACGACCAAGACCTACGACGGCCGCACGACGGAGTATGTGTGGGACGGCGACGACCTCGTCCACGAGAGGGTCCGCGGTGAAGACGGCGAGGTCCAGAGCGCGCTCACCACCTGGGTCTTCGAGCCCGGCACGTTCACGCCGGTGGCGAAGATCGAGGGCCGCAAGCGCTACGGCATCGTCACCGACCACCTCGACTCGCCGACCATGCTGGCGACCGAAGCCGGCAAGATCGCCTGGAAGGCCCAGCTCGACGTCTACGGCGTGCCCAGGGAGGAGCCGCTCGCTGGGGTTGACGCTGCGGCGGAGAGCGAGCGGACAACGAACCCGTGGAGGTTCCCAGGGCAGTACGAAGACCAAGAGACCGGGCTGTATTACAACCGCTTCCGGTACTACGATCCCGAGCTCGGGAGGTATCTCAGCGAAGACCCCATAGGCCTACTCGGCGGCACGGCGCTGTACGGCTACGTGCACGACCCGCTCGGGTGGCTCGATGCGCTGGGGCTCAACGGAGTCTTGGTGATCGGAGAGGGTCAGCGCGCGGTCAACCAGGCGGCACGAGAACTCGCGGCCGCTGGGTATCCAGCGGAGTCGATGGGTTTCCCCAGGAACCAGTGGAAGGGTGGGGACCCATCACTCGAGTCTGCGGTCGACTGGAACCGTCAATGGATCCGCGAGAAGGTCGCCCAGGGCTACACGGTCGTCGACATCGGACCGGACGGCCGGGTGCAGCGAAGCAAGTTCTATCTCGCCGAACTTGACGAGGTCGCCAAGACAAGGGGGAAGCTCATCAAGCTCAAGAAGATGCCAAGCGGCGAATCCGTTGCGGATCTCCGGAAGAAGATCGGGTGCGCGAAGTGATCGGATCTAGGTTCCACGCAAGCGTTTCGGTTCTGAGCCCATCGTCGGTCCGGCGCAAGCTCTTGACGACAAGTCGGTACTTGGATTCATCCGACGAACACGACCCCAGCTACGTGCACTCGCGTGTCGATAGACGAGTCACCCTAGCGTTCGCGCGCGCGGAGGAGCCCGAGACGCTCAGTCAAGGACCTGTTTTGCTGGATATCTGGCAGTTTATTGACGGAGCTTGGAGCGGAGACAGAATCACGTCAGGCGAACCCGCTACACCGGAAGGCGCAAGCGACCTCGATTTCGGCAGCGCGCCATGGAGCCACGTTCGCATCCACGCCTGCATGCGGGACGAAAGTCCCGCGTCGACGATCGAGTGGCTGTCCCACGTTCTCGAGATGAGGCCGCACGAGTCGTCATTGGTATTCCCCATGGACGACGACATCTCCCTGAGTTTCGCTGAGCCGAACCCGCCATACGAACGCAATAGTGCTGAAGCAACCGTTCTTGTCCGCGTGTGCGACGCCTGGAAAGCATGGAGCAAGCTAATGTCCGCGGCTATGCCGCAAGGATGGCGGCACGACAAGGCTGACGAGGGCATCGTTGGTTCGCCTGTCGGAGAGTTCTTCTTGCTGCGAAACAGCTGCGGCGTCAGGCTGTATGTAATGGAGTGGGTACCGGAAGTCGGCTCTCCAGTCGTACGCATGCCTTGAGCAGTGACTTGCTGTAAATGGACCGAGGGAGAATAGCTTGGCATCCGGCCGCGTGCGCACGGCGCAGGAACGGGGCCTTCTCCCCCATTTGCGCGCAGGCAGCGCGATAGCGCGCCGAGCGCAAATTTGGGGGAGAACGGCGAGAGCGCGCACCGCGCGCGAGCCGAGTGGGGGCAGGATCAGAGCGCGACAAGCTCGTATCCGCTGCACGAACCCCGTCGTGGTGAGGCCGCGCTCGCGCATCCATGATTCTCCGCATGACGGCACGAGATCGGTGGTCCGGGTGGGTCGAGGCGTGGTGGCGGAGCGGTCTGACGGCGAAGGCCTTCGCCGCCGAGCACGGGCTCAACGAGTCGACCCTGCGATACAACGCGCGCCTCTTGCGTCGTGCGCAGCCCAGCGTGGAGCGGGCCGCAG
>CALKVW010000144.1 GCA_938004785.1 uncultured Polyangiaceae bacterium | reverse complement strand
GCGTGTGCGCCTCGTCGCGCGCGTCGGGCTCGACGGGCACGAGCTCGAGGTCTGGGACGACGGGCCGGGCACGACCGCCGAGATCGCCTTCGGAGGCAGGAGCACCTACGAGGGCGGGCACGGCGTCGGGCTGAGGCTCGCGCGCGCGATCGTCGAGGCCCAGGGCGGCGCGCTCGAGCTGGTCGCGTCGACGCGCGGCGCGCGCTTCGTCATCGCCCTGCCGGTCGCCCGGGCCTGAGCGCGGGCCTCAGGCGCTGAACTCGCCCGTGGAGGCGAGGTCGACGTTGCTCGGCGCCGAGACGGCGTAGCTCAGCGCGAGGATCTCCACCAGGACGACCCGGTAGACCGCGTGCACGTCGTCGACGTCGACCGAGTCGGCGTGCGCCTCGAGCGCCGCGTCGACGTGCTCGTTGACGAACTTCACGAGGTGGGGCTGCTCCATCGCGACGACGTCGTCGGAGTCGACGACCTCGGCCGCATCGGAGAGGCGGATCTGCTCGTCGAGCGTGAGCGACTCCTCGACGCTGGCGAGCGCGAGGTCGGAGACCTCGGCGAGCTCACCCGGGAAGGCGCGCTCGAAGCCGAGCCACACGCTGAGGCCGAGGAAGTAGCCCAGCGCGAGCGCCGTCTCGTCGCGCGGCGTGCTCAGCACCTCGCCGAGGCGCTCCGAGAGCGCGGGCTGGCTCTCCTCGAAGCGCTCGAAGGCCTCGTCGAGCTTCGCCTTCGCGAGCTCTCCCTCCTCGGCGAGCTCGTCTTCCACCTTCGCGAGCACGTGCTCGGGCACGACCGCGTAGGGCGGGACGGGGCGGATGGCGGCGCGGCGGACCCACACGGCGGCGGAACCTACCACGCGGAACGACGGTGGCGATCACCGACGATGGCGGCCGGGCGTGGGGCGGGCGCGATCGCCCGCGCGGTCAGCGCCCGGGCGTGGGCGCCCGAGGGGCGGGCTCGGCGCCCCGCGCGAGCACACGCAGGCTCGACCAGGGCGCGCGCCCTTCGTAGGGGCCCCAGCGCAGCTCGACGAGCTCGCCGTGCTGCTCGCCGAGCTCGACCAGCGTGCCCTCGGGCAGCACGGGCGCCTCCACGAGCGCCCCGTCCTCGCCTCGCAGCGCGACCTCGGTCGCCACGACCACGGCCGCGCGCCGGTGCGCTTCGAGCCAGGTGGCGCCGACGGCGAGCGGCGTGAGCCCGAGGAGCGAGATCGCGCCGACGCTCAGCGCGACGCTGCCGCCGACGCGCCAGCGCAGCTCGCTGGCGCGGCGGAGCACGAGCCCGAGCGCGAACAGGAGGCTCGCGCCGAAGGCCAGCAGGCTCCAGGCGAGCGGCGAGGCGAGGCCGAGCAGCGCCCGGTCGAGCGTCGCGCGCACGATGGGGTCGTCCTTGTCGCTGCGCTGTCGCCGCGCGCGCACCTCGGCGCGCACGAACTCCGCGAGCTCGCGCGCCTCCGCGTCGCTCGGACGGAGCAGCGCGGCCTCCTCGAAGCCCGCGGCCGCGCGCCCCAGATCGCCCGGAAGCGCGGAAGGGGAGCGCGCGCGCATCCAGTACGCGAGCCCGCGATCGAAGCTCAGCTCGGGGTGCACCTCACCGCGGTCCGCGAGCGCCTCCAGCTCGACGATCGCGCGCGCGAAGTCGCCCGCCTCGAGCGCGGCCGAGGCCTGCGCGAAGCGCGCCTCGAGCCCGGGCTCCGTCGCGCCCCAGGCCGGCGCGACGGCCAGGCCGAGCGCGAGCGCGCAGGCGGCGAAGCCGCCTCGAGCCTCGGAGCGGAGGGTCGTGCTCATCGTCGCAGCCGGGCGATGGCCTCGTTCACGCGCTCGGCGAGCGTGTCGTCGGCCAGGGAGGTCTCGGCGGGTGCGTAGCGCGCTGCCTCGCAGGCGTCGACGAGCGCGACGAGCTCCCGGGCGAGCTCCTGCGCGACCCCGGCCTCCTCGAGCACCTGGGCGAGCTCGCGTTGGACCAAGCCGCGCGTCGGGCGACCGAGCTTCGCTTCGAGCGAGGCGTGCAGGGCGCGCAGCTGCGCGGCGGCGCGCTCCTTGGGCTCGCCCCGACGCTCGAGCTTCTTGAGCGCGCCGAGCGCTTCTCGGGCGCGTCGCTGCTCCTGGCCCGAGGCGAGGCGCTCTCGGTGTACGCGGCGCGCGGCGCCGAGCGCGAAGCCGAGCGCCACGAGCCCAGGCGGCAGGGCGAGCCCGAGGCCGAGCCAGGGGAGCGGCAGACGCAGGGGAGAGCTCGCGGCGGCCGCGCCGAGCGTCGTGCGCGGGCGAGGCAAGGCGATCGGCCCGCCCTCGTCCGCGGCCTGCTGCGCGCGCGCGATCTCCTCGGGCGTGGGTGCCTTCGGCTCGACCTCGACGGTGCCGAGGCGCGTCTCGGTCACCACGTAGCTCTTCGTGGCGGGATCCCAGCTGGGCAGGCGCAGCACGCCGAGATCGATCTGGCCGCTCTGGCGCAGTCGCAAGAGGTAGTCGAAGCTGCGCTGGCCGCCGACGCGACCGAAGCGCGGGGCGATCCGTTGATGCACCGAGGGCTCGAGCCACTCGCCGCCCGCGACCTGGGGCATGTCGAGGCGGTTCGGCAGGTTGCCGTCGCCCTCGACCCGCACCTCGACGGCGACCGTGCCGCCCTGCGGGATCGCGCGCGGCTGCACCGTGGCGCGCAGCTCGAAGCGCCCCACGTCGCCCGTGCGGTAGCCCTGCGGCCGGCCCTCTTCGGGGGGCTCGCGCACGTCGACGAAGAGCTCGTTCGACTCCACGAGCACCCTGGCGCCGATGCGCCGACCGTTGAAGCGCGCGGAGAGCTTGCCGGTGGAGAGCTTGCCGGTCCGCAGCGGCACGAGCGCGACGCGATCGACGAGCCTCGCGCCGTAGACGCGGCCGGCGACGCGCGTGCGCGTCGAGGTCGTCGAGGCTGGGTCGGTGAGCAAGCCGTAGCGGAGAAAGTCGCCGATCTGCGGCTCGGTGCGCTCGGTCATCTCGTAGGCCTCGCGGAAGTAGAGGTAGTACGAGACCGTGATCTGTTCGCCGACGACGACCTCGCTGCGGTCGGCGATCGCGCGGAGGAAGACCGGCCCGCTCGGACCGTCCGGGAGCGCGAGGGAGCCTCCGTCGCTCGGCGTGTCGAGGTCCGGCTCGTCGACGCTGCTGCCTCCGGCCGGCTCGACGACCTCGACCTCCACCGGCAGACCGGCGAGCAGGCGCCCGGGCGTCTGGATCGTGGGCGAGGGGATCACGAAGCGCCCGGGCGCGGAGGGCACGAGCCTGAAGGTGGCGCGCAGCGTGCTCCGCTCGTCGCTTCGGCCGTTGATCAGCGTCTTGCGGCTCGAGAAGCTCGTCGAAGGGCCGATCACCCTGAAGCTCGGGGGCGCGTCGATGCGTGGTGTCTCGTGCGTGCTCGGTCGCGGACCCTCGATCTCGACGGTGAGCGTGAGCTCGAGCGACTCGCCGACCTCGATGCGGCGGGCGCTGGCCGTCACGTCGACCTGGTAGCTCGGCTGGCGCCGCTGGGCCCAGGCCGTGCTCTCGAGCCCGAGCGAGGCGCAGGCCACGAGCAGCGCCGCGAGCGCGATGCGGAACCACCACGGCAGATGCGGCAGCCGCAACGCAGCGAGGGTCCGCGCGATCATTTGTCCTCCATCGAACGGCGGCGCCCTTGGCCGCGGCGCCTGGCCTCCTCGCCCTGGTAGCTCGGCGCCTGCTCGAACTGGTCGAGTACGCGGTCGCGCTGATCCGAGCCGCCGCTGCCCGGGCCGGGAGGAGCGCTCGGCGAGGGCTCGGGTGAAGGCTGCGCGGGTGGCGGCTCGCCGCCTGCCGACGGAGGCGGCTCCTGGGGCGGGTCGTCGGGCTCGCCCTGCTGCGGCTCCTGACCCTGCGGCTCTTGGGGTTCGGGCTCCTGCCCCTGTGGCTCTTGGGGCTGTGGGTCCTGACCCTGTGGCTCTTGGGGCTGTGGCTCCTCGGGCTCTTGGGGCTCGGGCTCTTGCTGCGGCTGGGGCTGAGGCTCGGGCTGCGGCTGCGGCTGCGGCTGCGGCTCGGGCTCCGGCGGCTGCTCCTCCTCGAGGCGCCGCAGCGCGATCGCGCGGTTGTAGGCGACGTCGCGGCCGATCGTGTCGCCAGCCACTCCATCGGCGATCGCAGGCACGAGCCTCAGCGCGGCGTCGTACTGCTCGAGGGCGCGCTTGTGATCGCGCACCGAGACGAGCAGGTTGCCGTGGAGGAAGCGTGCCCGCGCGCGCAGCTCGGCCGAGCCACGCTCGTCGGAGGCGACCGCCCCGAGCACCGTGGCTGCGCAGCGCACCCAGGCCGCGCGCCGCTCGAGCTCGGCGGGCTCGAGCTTCTCTTCCTGGCCGAAGGGCGTGCCGGTGCGCTGCGCGAGGCCGAAGTACGCGAGCCCGAGGTCGAAGGCCGCGTCGGCGCGCTCGCGCAGCGCCGGGCTCGGCTTCAGCTCGTCGTCCTTGCAGCGCGCGAGCTCGAGGTACGCGGCGAGCAGCTCCTCGGAGACCTCGACCTGGCCGGCCTCGAAGAGCTCGATGGCGCGATCGACCTCGGGCGCGCGGCGCGCGAAGGGATCGCGCGGGTCCCAGCCGCTGCAGCCCGAGAGCGCGACGAGCGCGAGGCCGGCCGCGCTGGCGCGGCGTGCGCGAGAGAGCGCGGCGGCCGCCGCGGGCGAGAGCTGGGCGCTCACCCTTCGGCGGGGCGCGTCGGCGAGGAAGGCCTCGAGCAGGAGCAACAGCACGGCGAGCCCGAGCGGCCAATCGTACACGTCGGCGTACACGTCTTCGTAGTGCTCCGAGAGCGCTCCGGAGCGCATCTCGCGGCCCAGATCGTCGGCGATCTCGAGGATGCCGGTCGTGCCTCGCTCCGAGCGCACGACCTTGCCACCCGGCGTGGCCTTCGCGATGGCCTCGAGCTGCGCCTCGGCCTGTGGCGAGAGCTGCGTCGTGAGCGGCGTTCCGTCCTGCGAGCGGCGGTAGCCGAGCACCACGCCGTCCTCGGAGATGTCCGGGATGCGCTCCGGCGTGCGCCCACCGATCTGCACCACGTGCACGGTCGTGCCCGCGTCGCCGAGCTGCTTCGCCTTCGACACCGGCGCACCCTCGAGATCCTCACCGTCGGTGATCAGCACCACGAAGCGCCGGTGGTCCTTGCTCTTGGGATCGCGCCGCAGGAGCTCTCGCGCCTGGTCCAGCGCGCGCGCGATCGCCGTGCCTCCGACGGGCATGTCGTTGGGCTCGAGCTGACGGAAGAACTGCGCGATCGCCGCGCCGTCGGCGGTCATCGGGAAGCCCATCGACTCGCCCGCGAAGGCGACCGCACCGAAGCGCGCGCCGGGAAGTCGACGCACCAGCTCGGCCACCTCGGACTTCGCGCGGTCGATGCGCGAGGGCTCGACGTCGCGCGCGTACATGCTCTTGGAGAAGTCGAGCACGAGGATCACGTCGACGAGCGTCGCGGGGACCAGGCGCTTCTCCTTGCCGTACTGAGGCCGGGCTGCCGCCACGAAGGCGAGCGCCGTCGCGAGCACGAGGAAGACACCCTTGTAGGCGCGCCGCTTCGTCGCGTCGTAGGTGCTGAGCGCGGCGATGCGGCCCTCGTCGCCGAAGGCGCGCCGCGAGCGCCGCTCGAGCAGCGCGCCGACGACCAGGAAGGCGCCGAGCAGGAGCGCCGAGAGCGCGCCGAGCAAGAACCACGGCTTGGCGAAGATCAAGGGAACCTCCGCAAGAGCAGCGCGCGCAAGAGCGCGTCGAGGCCGACGAGCGCCACACCCGGCACGAGCAGGAGCGGGAAGAGATCCTCGAAGCTCGAGCGCGGCGCCTCGAAGCGGGTCTTCTCGAGCTGGTCGAGCACCGCGTGCATGCTGTCGGCGAGGGCCTTGCCGTCGGTGGCGACGAAGAACTTGCCGTCGGTCTTGTCGGCGATGCGCTGCAAGAGCTCCGGGTTGACCGGGAAGCGCTGACGCACGGTGCGCGAGCCGCCGAAGTCCGGGTCGAGATCGACCTCGACCTCGTCGCCGTTGCCGATCTGGATCGCGAAGACCCTGGCCTTCTGCTCGGCGGCGAGCTCCGCCGCGTAGTCCGGCGAGACCACGCCCGCGTTGCTGTCGCCGTCGGTGAGCAGCACGATGACCTTCGACTGCGCGTCGCTCCTGCGCATGCGCGCCACGGCCGTCGCGAGCGCGTCGCCGATCGCCGTGCCCGAGTCGTCGATCACCTTGAGGCTGAGCTTCGAGACGAGCTTCGAGAGCAGGGTGTAGTCGAGCGTCGGCGGCGAGAGAATGAAGGCCTTCTTGGCGAAGACGACCACGCCGATGCGGTCGCTCTTGCGACGCCCGATGAAGTCTCGCACGACGATCTTCGCCGTCTCCAGGCGCGTGAGGCGCTGGCCTCGATCGAGCTCCGGCCGCCCGGGTAGATCCCCCGGGTCGCCGTCGAGGATCGCGCGCATCGAACCCGAGAGATCCATCACCACGACGATGTCGATGCCGCGGTCCTCCACGCGCTCGTCGCGCTGGATGTTCACCGGGCGGCACATCGCGCCGATGAGCAAGACGAGCGCCGCCGCGCGCAGCACGCCGGGCAGGTCGCGCAGGTAGGGGCGCAGGCCACGCGGCCCGGTGGCGAGCGCGCGCACGCTGCCGACGCGCAGGCGAGGCCGGCGCGCGTCCTGGCCGAGCGTCGAGAACCACAGCGCCGCGGGCACCAAGAGGAGCGCGAGCGCGAAGTACGGCCGCTGCCAGGTCGCCTCGAGCAGCGCGCGACCTCGCCACCAGGTGGTCGGCGCGAGCGCCGCGGCGAGCGCCGCCGCGAGCCCCAGCAGGATCGCGAAGCTGCGCAGGGCGGTCCTCATGGTGCGCGCTCCTCGTCGGAGGGCGCGGCGGGCGGCGCGAGCTCTGCGGCGGGAGGGCTCGCGGGCGCGGTGGGCGGCGTCGCCGCGGGGATCGTGGAGCGCACGATCATCTCGGCTTCGTCGAGCGCCTCGAGGCAGGCGCCCGGGTCGACGTCGAGGCGAGCGAACTTCACGAGATCGGCCCGCTCGAGCAGCGCGCGGATGCGCGCGAGCCCGACGACGGGCGGCGTCACGCGGCGGAGCAGCGCGAGCATCTCGTCGGTGGTGCGATCGAGCCCCGAGGCGCCCACGCCGCCGAAGCCATAGCGCTCGCCCAGATAGCGGCGCAGCACGTCGCTCGTGCGGTCGAGGTGCTCCTCGGTCTTGCGCTCGGCGAGCAGCGGGCTCTGGCGCAGCGCCGCGAGCTCCCGCAGCGCCTCGAGCCACGGCAGCTCGCCCGGCAGCGCCGACAGCTCGACCGGCTTCTGCCAGAGCTTGCGCAGCCAGAGCCCGACCACGGCGCCGAGCAAGAGGCCCGTCGCGACGCCCATCGTGATCCAGCGCAGCAGCGGCCAGTCTTCGCGCTGGGGCCTCGGCGGCGGGTTCGGCCGGAGCTCGGGAGCGCTCGTGCCCGTGGTGGGATCGCGCACGGTGACGAGGTGCATCTTGGTGCAGAGGATCATCGTCTCGCCGCTCGCGCGCGCGATCTCGACGGGCACGCTCGGGAGGATGAGCGAGCGGTCGCCCGAGCGCTTCGGGAGCAGCACGAAGGGCAGGCTCACCCGCGTGCGGCGCCCGAGCCCCTCGAGCTCGCTCGAGAGCTCCACCACGGCGCTGCCGCTCGGGTCGGCGAAGGCGAAGCCGGCGCGCGAGAGCTCGTTCGCGAGCTTCGTGCCCGGGTGCACGCGGAAGCCACCGGGCAGCACCTGCTCGCCCCGGCCGTGCTCGACCACGAGCTCCAGCCTGGCGGCGTGCCCGGCCGCGAGCTCGCCGTCGAGCTTCTCGTTCATCGTGGGGCGCACCGCGCCCTCGGGGATCTTCTCCTCGCAGGTGCTGACGGTCGGCGCCGAGGGCTGCGCGGCCGCAGGCGAGGCGAGCCCGGCCGAGAGCGCCAGGGCGCTCAGGCCGAGCCAGGCGCGAGGCGCGCGCGCGGCGCCGGCGAGCGCGTGCTCCTCGAGGGTGCTCACCGACGACCCCTGCGTGCGCGTTTGCTGAAGAGCGCGCGCATCGGGCCGACCACGCCCTCCTCGGTCTTGATGACGACCAGATCGAGGCCGAGGCGCTTGAACAGCTTCTCGCGCTCGAGGCGCATCGCGCGCATCTGCTCGCGGTACTGCGCGCGTACGCGCGGGCTCGAGGTGTCGACGAGCACCTCCTCGCCGGTCTCGAGATCCTCGAAGGAGGCGAGCCCCACGTCGGGCAGCTCCTCGTCGCGGTGGTCGACGATCATCACGGGGATGAGGTCGTGGCGCGCCGAAGCGAGCGCGAGCTTGCGCGCGAAGTCGCCGGTGCCGAGATCGAATTGGAAGTCGCTGATGAGGAAGCTCACCGTGCGGCGCTTCGCGACCTGCATGAGCGTCTCGAGCGCCGCGCCGAGGTTGGTGCCCCGGTGCGCGGGCTCGTGCCCGAGGATCTCGCGCACGATGCGCATCACCTGACGATCGCCCTTCTTCGGAGGGAGGATCACCTCCACCCGCTCGGTCGCGAGCAAGAGGCCCACCTGGTCGTTGCTCTGCGCCGCGCTGAAGGCCGCGAGCGCGGCGACCTCGGCCGCAACCTGCGACTTGGGCGCGCGCCGCGTGCCGAAGTCGGTCGAGCCCGAGGCGTCGACGATCAGCATGACGGTCATCTCGCGCTCTTCGACGAAGACCTTCACGAACGCGTCGTTCATGCGCGCCGACACGTTCCAGTCGATCCAGCGCACGTCGTCGCCGGGCAGGTAGCCACGCACCTCGCGGAAGCTGAGGCCCTGGCCGCGGAACACCGAGGCGTACTGCCCCTGGAGCGAGTCGCTGATGAGGTGCTTGGTGCGGATCTTGAGCCGGTAGAGCTCCTTCAGGAGCTCCGCCGGCACGGGCTTCTTGCCCGGGCGCGAGCGGGCCTCGGCCGCGGCGCCATCGGCGTCGACCGGGCCGTTGCGCGTCGCGGGCAGGTCGACCACGGCGCGGGTCACGGCACCTCGACCACCTCGAAGACGCGCCGCACGAGCTGCTCCGAGCTGAGCTGCTCGGCCTCCGCTTCGTAGGTGAGCACGACGCGGTGCCGCAGCACGTCGGCGCCCACCGCCTTCACGTCCTCCGGCGTCACGTAGCCGCGGTGACGCAGGAAGGCGTGAGCGCGCGCGGCGAGCGCGAGCGCGATCGAGGCGCGTGGACTCGCGCCGTACTCGACGAGCCCGGCGAGCTCGCGCATGCCGCGCTGTCCGGGCTCGCGCGTCGCGAAGACCACGTCGACGATGTAGTCCTTGATGCGATCGTCGACGTAGATGTCGCGCACCACCTCGCGCGCTCGCAGCAGCGCCGCGGCGTCGATGATCTTCTTCGCGGCCGCCGGCTTCGTCGACAGCGCGCGCTCGATGATGATCTTCTCTTCGGCTCGGCTGGGGTAGCCGACCTTGATCATCAGGAGGAAACGATCGACCTGCGCCTCGGGCAGCTGGTAGGTGCCCTCCTGCTCGATCGGGTTCTGCGTCGCCATGACGACGAAGGGCTCCTCGAGCGGGTAGGTGCGGTCGCCGATCGTGACCTGGCGCTCCTGCATCGCCTCGAGCAGCGCGCTCTGCACCTTGGCCGGAGCGCGGTTGATCTCGTCGGCGAGCACGAGGTTCGCGAAGATGGGCCCCAGCTTCGAGCTGAACTCACCCTTCTGGTGGTTGTAGATGACCGCGCCGACGAGATCGGCCGGCAGCAGATCCGGCGTGAACTGGACGCGCGAGAACCTCGCGCCGATGGCGTCGCAGAGCGTGCGGACCGTGAGCGTCTTCGCGAGGCCCGGCACACCCTCGAGCAGCACGTGCCCGCCGCAGAGCAGGCCGATGAGGATGCGCTCGACCATGTAGGTCTGGCCGACGATCACCTTGCCGACCTCGGCCATGAGGTCGTCGACGAAGCCGCTCTCTTGGGCGACGAGCTCGTTCAGTGCGCGGACGTCGTGCATGGGCAGCAGGGCTTGTAGCAGGGTGGGGGAGCGGGGACGAGCGACGAGCCGGGGGACCGCCACCGAACCACCCGCCGCCCGAGCGCATTCCGCTCGGGGCGCTCGGGCGCGGCTCCACCATGTCGCTCCGAAGGCGCCGAACGTGACCGTCGCGCGGAGGCCGGCGGGTCTTGCCTCGCGCGCTCGGCGAGCTTCAGCCGGCGGCGACGTCGACGACCGTGAGCAGCGCCTGGCCGCGCCCCTTGCCGTAGAGCTGCCAGATCTCGACCTTGTACACGCCGTCGACGCCGGCGGTGAAGGTGATCGGCGGCGCGCTCTGCGGCCTCCCGGTCGGCAGATCGCGCAGCACCCGCTCGAGCAGCACCTTGCCCGCCGGGGAGATGACCCGGACGTTGAAGGGAGGCTCGGCGTCGTCGAGGGCGCGGAACACGAGCTTCACGGTGTCGCCGACCTTGAGGGCGGCGGCATCGCAGATGGTCTCGATGGTTCCGGTGCTTTCGATGACCTGGGACACGGGGGAGGGGTGGCTCGGCCACCCGACGGAGGTGGCGACGACCAGCAGCCACATTGTAGTCACGACGAAGGACCTGGGGCCAACTGGGTGAATCGAGGGGCGGCGGCCGAGCGCGCGCGGAGGCGGACGGGCACCGGCCGAGCGCGCAGCTCGGGGGGCGTCGTCCCTGTCCGGCTCCGCGCGCTCGGGGGTGCCGGAGGCGCCTCTACCGGCCCTCCGGGCGCCTGCCGCGCGGCGAATTTTTCCGCCCAACGCGGGCCGCTTGCGCTGTAGCCTCCCTGCCCGATGAAGGTCCGACGACGAACGCTCACCCGCCTCGCGACCCTCGGGGTCGCCACCCTGGCCCTCGGCCTCTTCGCCGGCTCGAGCGGCGCCTGCTCTGGCGGCGCCGGTGGGGCGAAGGTCGCCAACGTCACGCCCGGCGACATGCCCGAGAGCGCCGACTGGACGGGGGTGTACTACTCGCCGCTCTACGGCAACATCCACCTCGTGCAGGAGAAGGGCACCGTGAGCGGCAAGTGGCTGCGCCCGGTGAAGGACCGCTGGGCCGAGCTCCACGGCTCGGTGACGGGCAACCTCTTCAAGTTCACCTGGACCGAGTACACGATCGGCGCGATCGGCCCGAACTCGACGAAGACGGGCAAGGGCTACCTCGTGTACAGCCGCCCCGAGGGCGCCAACGTCGACGACGTCATCAAGGGCGAGCTCGGCCGCGACCAGGACGAGACCGGCGACCCCATCGACGCCATCAAGCAGCGCAACGTGATGCCGGACCTCGACTCGATCGGCGGCACGGGCGCGCAGGACATGGGCGGCGGCGACTGGGACGGCGAGAACCGCGAGAAGGGCTCGGCCGAGGAGCCCGTCCCGGGCGACTGAGTCGTTCCCCACCGGGTCGCCGAGCGGGGGCTCGGTCCTGCCAGCAGCGGACCCGGCTCCGAGCGAAGGCGCCGCAGCGAGCGGCGCCTTCGGCCATTTCGGGAGGGCTCCGCGCGAGGGCTCAGCGGGCGGGCTCCGCGGGCGGGCTCAGGCAGCGGCGGCGAGCGCGTGGCGGGCGGCCTCGAGCGTGCGCTCGATGTCGGCTTCGGTGTGCGCGCCGCTGAGGAACGCGGCCTCGAACTGCGCCGGCGGCCAGTAGATGCCGCGCTCGAGCAGCGCGCCGTGGAAGACCGAGAACCGCTTGCGGTCGCAATGGTCGGCGTCGGCCCAGGAGCGCACCGGCCCCTTCGTGAAGAAGAGCGTGATCATCGAGCCGACGCGCTGCACGCAGGCCTCGACCCCGGCGGCGGCGATGGCCTGGTCGAGCCCAGCTTCGAGCATCGCGCCCAGCTTCTCGAGCCGCTCGTAGAGCGCGGGCTCGAGGCGCTCGAGCGTGGCGAGCCCGGCGGTGGTCGCCAGCGGGTTGCCGCTCAGCGTGCCGGCTTGATAGACCGGGCCGAGCGGGGCGATGCAGCCCATGATGTCGGCGCGGCCGCCGTAGACGGCGAGCGGCATGCCACCACCGACGATCTTGCCGAGCGTGGTCATGTCCGGGCGCAGGCCGAAGCGCTGCTGCGCGCCGCCAGGGGCGAGGCGGCAGCCGGTCATCACCTCGTCGAAGATCGACACGGCACCGTGCTCGGTGCAGAGGCGGATGATCGCCTCGAGAAAGCCCGGCTCCGGAGCCACGCAGCCCATGTTGCCGACGACCGGCTCGACGATGACGCACGCGATCTCGGCGCCGCGCGCCGCGAAGAGCGCCTCGAGCGCGGGCACGTCGTTGTAGGCGAGCGTGAGCGTCGTCTTCGCGGTGCCCTCGGGCACGCCTCCCGAGTCGGGCACGCCGAAGGTCGCGAGGCCGCTGCCGGCCTTCACGAGCAGGCCGTCCGAGTGGCCGTGGTAGCAGCCCTCGAACTTCACGAGGAAGTCGCGCTTCGTGTAGCCACGAGCGACGCGGATCGCGCTCATCGTCGCTTCGGTGCCGCTCGAGGTGCAGCGCAGCATCTCGATGCTCGGGTAGAGCGACTTGACCTTCTCGGCGAAGCGGACCTCGAGCTCGGTGGGTGCACCGAACGAGAGGCCGCGCGTCGCGACCTCTTGCACGGCGCGCACGACGTCGGGCTGCGCGTGGCCGAGGATCATCGGGCCCCAGGATCCGATGAAGTCGACGTAGGCCGAGCCGTCGGCGCCGTAGAGCGTCGCGCCCTCGGCACGCTGGATGAAGATCGGCTCACCCGAGACCGCGCGGAAGGCGCGCACCGGGCTGTTGACGCCACCGGGGATGCTGCGGAGCGCGCGCTCGAAGAGGGCGCGCGACATCGTGTCGCTCATGGCCGACAGCTACCACCGGCCCGCTGGGCGGTCACGCGGCTCGGGGCGCTCACCGCGTCTACGCCTACCGCCGGCGTCGGCGCTGAGGTAGCTGTAGGATGCGCCGCGCGCCGCTCCAGCGCGCGACGCCTCTCCACGACATGCGTACCCAACCTCCCGTGCTGCCTGGCGCGTCGGCCACGGCCTCCGAGTCCCCGGCCGATCGCGCCCTCGAGCTCGCGCTCGCCGGCGAGCGCGACGCCGCGCTTCGCTGGGCGGTCGCGATCCTGCGCGACGATCCCGCGATGTCGACCGCCGCGCTGCTCGCGGGTCGCCTCCTGCGCGAGGCCGGCCGGCTCGAGGTCGCGCGCGAGGCCTGCACGGTCGCCGTCGAGCGGGCCATCGAGCTCGAGAACCTGCCGCTCGCGGTGGCCGCCGCGCGTGAGGCCGAGCAGGCCGGCGCGCTCGTCGGCCCCTTGCTCGACACGATCGCCGAGGCCTTCGCGAGCGACTCGCCTCGCTTCGGTCAGGGCGCGACGCCGCCGGTCCTCTTGCCCGCCGCCGAGAGCTTCCACCCCTTGGCGAGCGCGCTGAGCGGCGTGTCGCTCTGGAACAAAGCCGCCGAGTACGTGCACGCCGCGAAGAAGGCGCTCGACGACGGCCCGCGCGCGCCCATCGGCCGCGTGCCCTTGTTCTCCGCGCTCGATCGCGAGGGGCTGCGTGAGCTGGTCGAGGCCCTCGTACCCGAGTGGGTGCGCACCGGGCAGCGCGTGCTCGAGCAGGGCCAGGCGGGCCACGACGCCTACTGGGTCGCGCGTGGTGATCTCGAGGCGCGTCGCACCACTCGCTCCGGCGAGACGCTCGTGCTCGCCAAGCTCGCCTCGGGAGCGATCTTCGGCGAGATGGCGCTGCTCAGCCGCTCGCCGCGCGCGGGCAGCGTCGAGGCCCTGCGGGCCAGCGTCGTCGTGCGCATCTCGAAGAGCGCGCTCGACGCGCTCGCCGCCCGCCACCCGAGCATCGCCACCGAGCTCGGCGCGCACTGCCGCGATCGCATGGTGCAGAACCTGCTCCGCACGAGCCCCGTGCTGCGCGTCGTGCCCGAGCGCGATCTGCCCGCGCTCGTGTCGATGTTCCGCGTCGTGAGCTTCGAAGCGAACGACAAGCTCGTCGCGCGCGACCAACCCCCGCGCGGCATCTACCTCATCGCCTCGGGCGAGATCGCCGTCGTCACCCGCGACGATCACTCCTCGGAGCCGATGGTGCTGAAGACCCTCGGCCCGGGCGACGTCGTCGGGGAGGTGGCCACGCTGCTGCGCCGCAGCACGACCGCCGACGTCGTCGCGATCCACCCCACGGTGTGCCTCTTCCTTCCGATCGCAGACTTCCTCGGCGCGGTGCGCGAGCACCCGTCGATCCTCGCCGAGCTCTATCTGCTCGCGGTGGAGCGAGAGGAAGAGACGCGCGCGATCCTCGATGAAGAGACGGCCACGGTCGAAGACTTCGACCTGCTCTGAGGCCCCGAGCAGCGCGGTGCCGGTGCGCGGTGCCGGTGCGCGGTGCCGGGCGAGCCCAGCACCGCACACGCGTCACGCGCGCCTCACTGCGCCGTGATGCGCTGCACGCGCGCCGGGCTCACGGAGACGATGTAGACCTCGCCCGAGGCGTCCTGGCCGAAGCTCGTGATGCGCAGGCCGTTGCCGAGCTGCGTCGTGTGCTCGACGACGTCGGTGGCGGCGGTCGCGGAGCCGACGAAGCTCCAGACCTGCCCGGTGATGTAGTCCGCGACGAAGTAGCGCCCGCGTAGCGCAGGGACGCCGCTGCCACGGTAGACGTAGCCACCCGTGATGCTGCGCCCGCCGCCCGTGTGCTGGTACTCGAAGATCGGCAGCGTGAGGCCGGCCTGGTTGCAGCCGCTCGAGGGGTTGAAGCAGTGGGTGCCCTCCATCGTGCGCCAGCCGTAGTTCTTGCCGCCTTGGCCCGCCGGCTCGAAGTTGACCTCCTCCCACTGACTCTGGCCCACGTCGGCGATGTAGAGATCGCCGGTGCAGGCGTCGAAGGTGGAGCGCCAGGGGTTGCGCACGCCGAAGTCCCAGATCTCGGGCGCGCCGCCCGCCATGTTGCCGGCGGGGATCGTGTACGGAGGCGTTCCGTCGACGTCGATGCGCAGCACCTTGCCGAGCAAGCTGTTCATGTTCTGAGCGCGGTTCTCCGGGTCGCCGCCCGAGCCGCCGTCGCCGAGGAAGATGTAGAGCATGCCGTCGGGGCCGAACTCGATCGAGCCGCCGTTGTGGTTGGGGTAGGGCTGATCGACCGTGAGGATCGTGCGGACCTTGGTCGGGTTCGCGGTCACGTCGGTCGCGCGCGCGTACTCGGCGATCTCCGTGTCGCCCGAGCCCGGCTGGCTGAAGTGCACGAAGAAGCGCCCGTTGGTCGCGTAGTCCGGGTGGAAGGCGAGGCCGAGCAGGCCCTGCTCGCCGTTGAAGGCCACGTCGAGCTCGAGGAAGGGCGTCGCGAGCACGCTGCCGCCCTGGTGCACGAGGATCTTTCCGGAGAGATCGAGGATGAAGTTCTTGCTCGTGTCACCAGGCGCGTGGGTGAGCAGCGCCGGCGCGACGAGCCCGTCGGCGCCGCTGGCGACCTCGGTGAGCGCGAGCGTCGGCAGCGTGCCCGTGGGCGGGCTGCAGTCGAAGCTGGTCGAGCCGCCCGAGCCGCCGCCACCACCGGTGCCCGCGCCGCCGGCGCCGCCGCCCGTCGAGCTCGAGCTCGTGCTCGTGGGCCCGCCGCCCCCGGAAGAGCTCGAGGAGCTGCTCGAGCTCGTCGAGCTGTCGTCGCCGCAACCCGAGCCGAGCGCGGCGAGGCTCGCCGGCACGGCGAAGCAGAGGGCCAACCCAAGTGAAGCCTTGCGTGTGTCGATCATGCCCGGGAGACTCGATCGGCCTCGAGGCCGCCGCAACGGGGCCATCGCGGGCTCGTGCGTCGCAGCCGTGCCGCCCCTCAGGGCTCTTTGTCGTCGAAGTCGACGTCGGCCGCCGTGGGTGCGGGCGGCGTCTTCGAGCGGCTCGGCGGAGCGAGCGAGCCGCCTCTGCGGCTCGGCGAGGTCACGCGCTCCGAGGGCGGCGGGGGAGGGGTCGAACGACGCCGTCGGAACACGTGGCGGATGTCGCGCAAGACGACGAAGCCGAAGATCGCGACGCCGAGGATGCCGAGCCCCTGGCCGATCGACATCGCGGCGATGACCGCGAGCGGCTTCGGCACGAGCACGCCGACGCTCATGAGCGCGAGCGAGGCCAGCACCAGCGCTGCCGCGGCGCGCAGCGCGGGCTCGGAGCGGAGGATCTTCATCGGTCACCTCGAGGCACGAACTTCACCGGGTGGGGTGGGCCGTGGCAACCGTCGGCGCTGCAACCGATTTCGCCCGAGCGGATCTTCGTCTCGTGCACGCGGTGCTCGAGCGACGCGCCCGGGCCGAGCGGCTCGTGGCACTGGGTGCACCTGCGCATGTCGTAGGGCTTGTAGAGCGCGGGGCCTCGGTGTCCCGGCGCGTCCCAGTCCTTCGTGTAGTAGTCGTAGACCTGTCTCTTATACACATCTCCGAGCCCACGAGACAGGCAGAAATCTCG
>CALKVW010000143.1 GCA_938004785.1 uncultured Polyangiaceae bacterium | reverse complement strand
TCTCTGTCGTCGGCTGCCGCGCGCAGCGCTCGGGGCCCCTGCCCCAAGCGCTGTTTGGCGTTTCTGTTCACGTCTTCAGGCCTGCGCGCCGGCGAGCGCCACGCTCGCGGCGTCACGCTCGAGCAGGCGTAGGTGCACCGCCTCGGCGACGTGGGCGCTGCTCACGGCCGTCGAGCCCTCGAGGTCGGCGATCGTGCGGGCGACCCTCAGCACCTTGCCGAAGGCGCGTGCCGAGAGCCCGAGCGCCTCGGCCGCCCGGCGCAAGAGCGCGTCTCCCGCCGCGTCAGGGCTCGCCACGCGCAAGAGCTCGCTCTGAGCGAGCGCCGCGTTGGTCGACGACCCCACGACGCCAGCGCGCTGTCGCTCGGTCTGCGCCGCTCGTGCGCGCACCACGCGCGCTCGGACCGCGGCCGAGGGCTCGCCGTCGGCGCCGCTCCTGCCCAGCTCGCGCACGTCGACGGGCGGCAGCCTGAGGTGCATGTCGATGCGATCGAGCAGCGGGCCCGAGAGGCGCGCTCGGTAGCTGCGCACACGCTCGGGTGCGCAGACGCAGCGCGGCGAGCCGGCGTGCCCGCAAGGGCAGGGGTTCACCGCGGCGACGAGCATGGGTCGCGAAGGGAAGCTCGCGCGCTCCTTGGCGCGACAGACGGTCACGTAGCCGTCCTCGAGCGGCTGCCGCAGGGCCTCGAGCGTGGAGCGAGAGAGCTCGAGCAGCTCGTCGAGGAACAGACATCCGTGGTGGGCCAGCGACACCTCACCGGGGCGCACGGGCTGTCCACCGCCGACGAGCCCCGCGACGCTCACCGAGTGGTGCGGTGCCCGGAAGGGCCGCTCCTCGAGCAGCCCCGCGCCTTGCGGCAGGAGCCCCGCGACCGAGTGCACCGCGCTCACCTCGAGCGCTTCGCCTGGGGTCATCGGTGGCAGCACCGTGGGCAGCCTGCGCGCGAGCATCGTCTTGCCGGCGCCCGGTGGGCCGACGAGCAGCAAGTTGTGCGCGCCGGCCGCCGCGATCTCGAGCGCGCGGCGCGCGCCCTGCTGTCCACGGATGTCCGCCATGTCGACCGGGGCGAGCGCGATCGTCGGGCGTCGATCGCTCGGCGTCGGGCGGAGGAGCGGAACGTGCCCACGCAGGTGCTCGACGACCTCGAGCAGCGAGTCGGCGATCGCGATCTCGAGCGGCGCCGCTCCGCCCTCGCCGTCGAGCGCGCGCGTGCTGGCCGCCGCGCATGCCTCCGCGGCGTTGCCCTCCGGCACGATCGCGCGCCGCAGGCCGAGGCGCGGCGCGCGGTAGAGGCTCGGCAGAACGCCGCGCACGGGCCGGAGCTTGCCCGAGAGCGCGAGCTCGCCCACGAGCAGCGTGTGCTCGAGCGCCTCGAGCGGCAGCTTGCCGAGCGCACCCAGCACGCCGCAGGCGATCGCCAGATCGAAGCCCGCCCCGACCTTGCGCAGATCCGCTGGCGAGAGGCTCACCGTGAGCACGTACTCGTCGAGCTCGACGCCGAGCTGTTGGAGCGCCGCGCGCACGCGCACGCGCGACTCCCGCACCGTCGCTTCGGCGAGCCCGACCAGGTGAAACTGCGCCGGCCCTCTGCCCGAGTCGACCTCCACGTCGACGCGGTGCGCGTCGAGCCCCACGAGCCCCACCGAGTGTGTCGTCGCTTGCATGCGCGTCGGCTTTGCGCGCGCCATGCCAGCTCGAGCCCTGCTCGGAAGTGCGCGGATTCCAGACAATTTCGCCGCCGCCTGGCGCCTCTGCAGCCTGGCGCCGCCAGGCGGCGGGGTGGCGGCCGCCACCCGCGCACGCGCCGCGGCCCTGCTGGACCGTTGGTCGTGCGAGCGAGGCGCTGTTAGCCTCCTGGGTCCATGTCATCGCACGGAGGCTCCATGCGTCACGCTGCTTGCTTCGGCTTCTCGATCGCGTCGCTCCTGTTCCTCTCGTGGGGCTGTGGCGACGACACGAGCGACACCAGCTCCACGGGCGACCCGCCCGTCCCCTGCGAGACGGATCGCGACTGCGCGGTGAACGACAACCCCTGCGCGCGTGGCTTCTGCGAGGGCTCTCGCAAGGAGTGCGTCTTCCGCAACATCGAGAGCGGGCCCGAGCCCGGCGCGGAGCAGACCCCCGGCGACTGTCTGTCGATCAACTGCGTCGCCGGCGTCAGCACCGTCGTGCCTTCGAACGACCCACCCGAAGACGACGGGCTCGACTGCATGGTCCCCACCTGCAACGACGGCGCGATCGGCGAGCGCCAGGCTCCCGTGGGCACCTCGTGCACGATCGGCGCCAACCAGGGCGTCTGCAGCGCGGGCGGCGTGTGCTCCTGCGCGCCACTCGCCGGCGAGGCGCAGTTCGTCGACCCGGTGCTCGGCACCGACAGCCCGAACAACGGCGGCGCTCGCGGCGGCTGCGCCTACAAGACCCTGAGCTACGCGCTCAGCCGCGCCACGAACGACATCCGCCTGAAGGCCGGCGACTACTCCGCCGCGACGGGCGAGACCTTGCCCTTCGTGCTCAGCGGCGTGCAGAGGCTCTTCTGCTACGACCAAGGCGCCAACGAGTCCGCGAAGCTCATCGGCAGCGGCACCGCGCAGTCGGTCGAGGCCACGGTGATCGTGAGCGGCACGCAGAACCGCGTCGAGGGCTGCGTCATCGAGGCGGGCGGCGCGCCGAACGGCATCGCCGTCGTGAGCGACGCCCCCAACAACAGCCACCAGCTCCGCTCGAACGACATCTCCGGCGCGGTGACGGGCATCGCCGTGCTCGCCGCCGCCGACAACGTGCAGGTGCGCGAGTGCAACCTGCACGACAACACCGGTTTCGGCCTCGACTTCCAGGGCACGAACCAGTCGGGCTCGCTCGAGACGAACGTCTTCGCCACCAACGGCGTCGACATCCGCTGCGCCGACGCCTCGCCGGACATCATGGGCACGGGCAACGGCAACCCGAGCTGCCAGGTCTGCCAGAACTGCCCCTTCTGAGGGGGCGCTCTCGGCGCCGCGCCCATCGCAGGGCGCGGCTGGCTTCGTGAAAACGAGACGGCCCGCAGGCCCCGGAGTGACCGGAGCCCGCGGGCCGCCTCGCTTCCCTCAGACTTCGCTCAGGCGAGCGCCTCCTCGCGCGCCGGGGCGCGTCGCGGAGCGCTGCCCCTCGCGAGCTCCTCGGTCGGCAGCTCGTCGAGCTGGGCCAGCACCTCGGCCTCGACCGGCGGGCTCGACCCACGGCGTCGCCCGCCCAGGCAGACCTCGCGCGCGAGCACCTCGGTGCGGTAGCGCTTCACGCCGTCCTTCTCGTAGCTCGAGGTGCGCAACCCGCCCTCCACGAGCACGCTGTCGCCCTTCTGCAGGATGCGCGCGAGCGCCTCGGCCCGCGGGCCGAAGACGGTGACGTCGTGCCACTCGGTGCGCTCCTGCCGCGAGGTCGACGCCTTGTCGAACCAGCTCTCGGTCGTCGCGAGGCGCAGGTGCAGGATGCCCAGGCCCGACTGCGACATGCGCAGATCCGGCGCGGCGCCCAGGTTTCCGAACAGGATGACTCGGTTGATTCCGTCGCTCATGACTTCGTTCCTCTCTCTCTCTCGTCTCTCTCGGTGGGTCCTTCGTTCGTCGTGCGCTGCTCAGCCGCGCTCGCTCAGGCCTCCGCCTGCGCGAGCCCTTGGGCGGCGCCGATGAAGGGCGGCGCCGCCGCGATCGCCGCCCGGCGCAGCTCGGCGCTGAGCTCGGCGCGGCTGAGCAGCGTCTCGCGCACCCGCTCGCGGCCGTGGCCGAGGTGCTCGCCCTCGAAGGACACGTGCGCGCCGTTCTTCTCGAGCAGGCCCACGTTCGTGGCGAAGTCGACGAGGTCGTTCGCCGCGTCGATGCCCTGACCCCAGCGGATCTCGAACTCGGCCTCGCGGAAGGGCGGGGCCATCTTGTTCTTCACCACCTTGACCTTGGTCTTCGAGCCCACGGGCTCGTCGCCGACCTTGAGCGCGCCCGTGCGGCGCACGTCGAGGCGCACGCTCGCGTAGAACTTGAGCGCGTTGCCGCCCGTCGTGGTCTCGGGGTTGCCGAAGACCACGCCGATCTTCTGGCGCAGCTGGTTGATGAACACGAGCGTGGTGCCGGTGCGGTGCACCACCGGCGTGAGCTTGCGCAGCGCCTGGCTCATGAGCCGCGCCTGCAGCCCCATGTGCGCGTCGCCCATCTCGCCCTCGATCTCCGCCTGCGGCACGAGGGCCGCGACCGAGTCGATGACGACGATGTCGACGGAGCCCGAGCGCACGAGCATCTCGGCGATCTCGAGCGCCTGCTCGCCGCTGTCCGGCTGCGACACGAGCAGCCGCTCGACGTCGACGCCGATGGCGCGCGCGTAGGTGGGATCGAAGGCGTGCTCGGCGTCGATGAAGGCCGCCACGCCGCCGCTGCGCTGCGCCTCGCGGATCGCGTGAAGCGTGAGCGTCGTCTTGCCGCTCGACTCGGGCCCGTAGATCTCCACGACCCGACCGCGCGGATAGCCGCCGATGCCGAGCGCCTGGTCGAGCGCGAGCGAGCCGGTCGGGATCACGCCCTGCGACTCGGCGACGTCTCCATCCCCCAGCGACATGATGCTGCCCTTCCCGAACTGCTTCTCGATCGACGCGAGCACCTGCTTCAGACCCTTGAGCTTCTCTGCGATGGACATCTCTCTTCTCTCCTTCGCCCGACCTCGCTCTCCGAGGCCCGACGTGGAGGGCTCATCACAAGCGGCGTGCCAGCTCGCGGACCACGAATTCGCTCGGGATCCGAGCCGCTCGGGCTGGCGGAGCCCGGCGCGGGCCTGGCGGCCGCCACCCGGCGCTTCGCCCCCGTCGTCGGCGCGGCTATGCTCCGTCGTCGTGAGCTCCGCCCCGCCTCCGAAGCCGCCCCGCTCGGTCCCTCCGCCGCTGCCACGGCGCTCCGCGCCTCCTCCGGCACCCGCAGCCGAGCCTCCGGCGCCGACGATCGACGATCTGCCCAAGCCCCCCGAGGCCGAGCTCGACGACTCCGGCGCGCGCTACGCCGCCAAGGAGGGCGACACCGTGCGCGGCGTCGACATCCACATCGTCGTGTCCGCCGCGGGGGTCGCGAGCCCGGTGCAGCTCCCCTTCAACGGCAAGCTCGACAGCGAGCTCTCCGACGACGTGCTCATCGAGGATCGCCCCGTCGCCGTCGTCGGCTCGATCGCCAAGAACGAGCCCGCGCACGTTCCGCCCGGAGGCTCCTTCCAGAAACCCCCGAAGAACGAGGGCAAGGTGATCATGGGCTCGAACACGGTCTTCGCGAACGACAAGGCCGTCGCGCGTGCCGGCGATCTCGTCGAGACCTGCAGCGATCCGAAGGACCTGCCTTCGAGCGTCGTGCTCTGCAAGAGCACCGTGCTCGTGGGCTCCTGACCGCGTGCCCGCTCGACGCACGGCGAGGAGAGCCTGACTCGATGATGCCCCAAGTTCTTTCGCGCAGGACGCGAGCCGCCGGTGTCGCGCGAGGCGCGCGGTTCGCGGCGGGTCTCGCCTCCAGCGCGGCGCTGCTGTGCTTCGCGAGCGGCTGCGGTGGCCTCGTGAGCTACGAAGGCGAGCCGGGTGAGGGCGGCGCGGGCACGACCGTCACGAGCAGCTCGAGCCCCCCGAGCAGCTCGAGCGGGCCCACGTCGCCCTCGACCGCCATCGTGATCGACGACGGCAGCGGGATCTCGACGATCCGCGTCGCGAACTTCGGTTTGAGCTGCATCGATCCGGGCAGCGAGCCGCCCTTCGGTCGGTGCGGCTGGTTCGACCTCGAGATCCGCCTGCCGTCGAGCTACCTCGACGAGGCCTACGGGCGCGTCGACCCCTACGACGACGAGGTCACCTCGTACTTCAGCGCGGAGGGAGAGCCGGACGGCCTCGGGTGTAGCTTCGGGAGCGGGGGAGGCGGGGCCGCGCTCTTCGGCGAGCTCAGCATCCTCGCGGTGAGCCCGACCACGGTGGAGATCGAGCTCGAGGGCTGGGAGGCTGCGCTCAGCTCCCCCGACGCCGACGGCCGCTACGTCGCAGAGCGCTGCGCGCCCTGACCGTCAGCGCCGCGGCCCCGGGGGTACGGCGCAGCGAGCCCGCTCCGGCGGGCTGCGCAGGATGTGTGCAAGAGGGTGGGGGGCGAGCACTCCTGATCACCGTGCCGCTGTTCGGGCTCCGCGATGTGGTCTAAACTCGCGCCACGGTGAAGATCGAAGGCGAAACCATCCGCAAGGCCGCCGACCACGCTCAGGGTGCGGGCAAGACCCTCGAGCCAGCCCTTCGCGGGGTGAACAACGTGCTCGGCGAGGTGGGGACCCGCCTCGTGCACGGCATGCCTCGCAAGGCGAGGCTGGTCGAGTTCAAGGAGGCCCGCTTCGACAACGCCGAGGACTGGACGGCCGCGGAAGACGGCGCCATCACCGTGCACGCGAGCGTCGTGCAAGGCGGTGCGACGGTCGACCTGTCGGAGCCCGTCGAGTTCGTCCACTACGGTCGCGTCTATCGCGACCGTTCGCATTTGTTCCCCTGCCCGAAGCTCGACGATCAGGCGATGCGGCTCGTGCTGCCGCCGCCGCAGGATCCGAAGGCGCGCGCCGCCGCGCTCGAGACGCGCGGCCAGGAGATCCCCGCGCACGGCCTGTTCTTCCGCGCCGCGCTCCAGCGCGAGGCGATCCTGCTCGGCGGCTTCATCCGCGCGCAGATGGACGCCCTCGCCGCGGAGGAGCAGAGCAAGGGCGCCATCGGCGTGATCGCCCAGGTGATCGCCGACCTCACCGGCTCGGCGGGTGGCACCCAAGACAAACCCAACGCCGTCGATCTCAACCCGCACCTGAAGAAGGTCATCAAGGCGGCGGAGCTCATCAACAAGGCGAAGATCGACTACGTCGCGCTCCACACCTGCGGCGTCGAGCTGCACACGGCGCGCCGCGCCTACCGCGAGTATCTCGTCGACGAGATCGAGAAGCGCCACGCCCCGGCGAAGACGCCCAAGCCGGGTGGTGGGATCCTCAACGATCAGGTCGACGAGGTGAACGAGTCGCTCGCCGCCGGGGCGAAGTGGCTCGGCAAGAAGCCCGCCGAAGGCGAGGAGAGCAAGCACGACGCCGTGCCTCGGCTCACCAGCATCATCCCGCCGAGCATGCAGGACTTCCTGAGCCTCGCCCAGAAGATCAGCTTCAAGGCCTGGGACGTGTGCGCGCTGCTCCACTACGAGTACGCCGTCCGTCTCGAGCCCTTCATCGAGGACGCCTGCCGTCGCGTCTCGACCGACGCCCTGAAGAAGCGCAGCACGCCCGTCTTCCCGACGTGGTTCATGGCCCCGCAGCCCGACTACGCGCTCCCGGCCGACATCGAGCAGCGCATCTTCGACCGCGTCGACAACCCGCTCCAGAAGGGCGATCTGCCCAACCCCTTCGGCTCGCTCGCCGGCCCGCTCAACCAGCTCGCCGACGTCATCACCGATCCCATCAAGGCGAAGCTCGTCGAGTTCGACAACAAGGTCGGCATCGACAAGACGCTCGACTTCCTGAGCCGCCCCGACCGCTACACGCCTGGTCGCCCCTACCTCGACGACATCTTCCTCATCCCCCCGGATCCGGACGCCCCCGACGTGCCCGACGCAGGCAAACGCGCACGCGTAGGCTGGTCGGGCGGTCTCGGCCAGATGGCCGTCGACTCGCTCAAGGCCGCGCTCAAGGTCGAGACGATGCCGGCCTTCCTCGAGTTCACCGTGTCGAAGATCTCGACCGTGTGCGCCGAGTTCGTGCGGGCCGTCTACGGCAAGCTGCTCGTGCTCGATCCCGCCGCGGAGGTCACGGAGTCCGAGCTCCACGAGGCAGCGAAGCGCCACCTCGTCGGCAACGTCGTCGAGAGCATCCTCGGTGGGCTCGGCTTCGTCGACAAGCTGCGCACCGCGAAGATCGATCTGCCGATCGCCGAGGTCGCCGTCAGCGTCGACGCGCTCATCGGGCGCGCGAAGGAGTTCGCCACGCTCAAGCTCGAGAAGTTCATCGAGCCGGTCGTGAAGTACGCGATGCGCGATCTCCACGGGATGATCTTCGCGTACCGCAAGACGGCGATCGAGAACGGCGCGCTCACGATGGAAGTGCACCTCGCGCAGCTCCCGTCGGTCTTCTCGCGCATGTTCTGCAACGTGTTCTTCCCGCTCTGGGACAAGGTGCTCGAGCGCTCGATCGAGGCGGTGAGCGCCTCGCTCATGCCGCGCCTCGCCGACGCGGGTCGCGTGATCCTCAAGGCGCGTGAGCAGAGCGAGATGGTCCGCGGCAAGATGGTGCAGGCCCTCGCCGCGCTCGACACGCTGCCCGCTGCGCTGCCGGCCGTCGCCTTCGACTTCAAGGATCCGAAGGGCAGCATCAAGAAGATCAAGAGCGACTGGAACCCGATCGCAGAGAGCGCGAAGAAGGCCTGGGAAGACGCCGATATCGACGAGACCCAAGATCTCGGGCCGCTCGACCACGACCCGCTCGAGCAGGCCTTCCCGGTGCAGAAGCGCCTCTCGCGCGTCGAGATCCTCCCCGTCACCGGGGAGCACCTGAAGCTCGTCGCGCCGCAGCTGAAGTGGCGCAGCGATCAGGAGCAGCAGCTCGACCTGCACTACGACGAGAGCGGTGGCCCGGGTGTGCCGAGCACCGTCGCCAACCAGGCGCCGGGTACCGGCGGCAGCGGCCCCGGGCCGAGGCCGGATCGCGGGCCGCCCAAGATCCGACCCACGGAGCTCGGCAACATCCGCGGCGTCCTGGCCGACAGGCCGGGTGGGCTCGGCACGAGCTCGACGACCTTCACCCCGGCGCAGGGCACGACGCCGAACATGCCGACGAGCCCTCAGCTGCCACAGCCCCAGGTGAAGCCGAGCGTGCTCACGACGCAGAACGGCCTCTCGCAGATCGCGCCGCACATCCCCGCGCCGCAGCAGGGGCCCACGACGGTGCCTTCGCCGAACGTCATCCCGGCGCAGTCCTCGCCAGGGCTGCTCCAGGCGCCGGTCCCTTCGTCGCTCAGCTCCGAGAAGACCGAGGAGCTCGGGCCGATCTCGAGTGAGCTCAAGAAGCTCGCCGACCTCGACCTCGAGCAGACGGTCGACCTCGACCAAGCTGCGCTCTCCTCACTGCCGCCCTTCCTCGGCGCCCTGAAGAAGCCCTGACCATGAGCCTCGATTCCTTCTTCGAACCGGCCCAGAAGGCAGCGCAGCTCGCCAAGCTCGACCTCTTCCACTTCGTCAGCAGGGGCAAGGTCACCCATCGCCTGCGGGTGACGCGCTTCAACGGCGAGGAGCGCGTCAACGACGGCTACGACTTCGACGTCGAGCTGCTCGCGCCGCAGGATCTCGATCCGCTCCACACCCTCGAGGAGGAGCTGCTCGGGCACCCCGGCTCGCTCGTCATGATGGATGCGAACGACGAGCCCCGCATGGTGCACGGCGTCGTGACCGGCTACGAGGTCATCGGGTCGCTCGACCGCGAGTCCGTCCGCCTCCGACTCCGGCTGTCGCCGCGCTTCAGCCTGCTCAAGATGCGCTACCACAGCCGCATCTTCCAGGACGAGACGGTGCCGGCCATCGTGTCGAAGATCCTCGCCGAGTGGCGCGTGCCACACGTCTTCGAGCTCGTGGGCAGCTACACGCCGCGCAGCTACTGCACGCAGTACCACGAGACGGATTTCGACTTCGTGCGGCGCATCCTCGCGCGCGAGGGCATCTACTTCTACTTCCGGCAGGGGCCTGACGCCGAGGTCGAGCAGCTCGTCTTCGCCGACGAGGCGCTCTACAAGCGGCTGCCCGGGCTGCGCGGCAAGCTCAGCATGCGTTCGGGCCGCTTCGAGATCGGCGAGGGCGACATCGTCGAGATGGGCATCCGGCGCAGGCTCCGCCCGACGGCGGCGCGCATCGGCGACTTCGACTTCAAGAACCCGCGCCTGCCGATGCGCTCGCTCGAGGTCACGAGCGACCCCAAGGGCGTCGCGGGCGATCTCGGCTCCGAGAAGCTCGGCACCTACGAGTTCTCGCACGAGGCCGAACACGAGGTGGGCGCGAGCGCGCAGCGTCGCGACCAGACGGCGACGCGCATGCTCCAGTCCCTACGCAGCGACGGCCTGCTCGTCATCGGCACGAGCCGCTCACGCAAGCTCCTGCCCGCGCACGCCTTCGAGCTCGAGGGCCACTCGCTCGAGAGCCTCAACCGCGAGTGGGTCGTGCAGAGCGTCGTGCACCAGGGGCAGACGCCCGAGTTCGGCGCCGACGGCGAAGAAGTCTACGTGAACGAGTTCGAGGCGGTCCCGATCGAGACGCCGCTGCGCCTGCCCGTGGAGACGCGTCGGCGCGTCGTGCACGGCACGCAGACGGGCACCGTGGTCGGCGGCGGCGACGGCGAGGTCTTCACCGATACGCACGGCCGCGTGAAGGTGCAGTTCCACTGGGACCTCGAGGGTCAGAGCGACGAGCGCTCCTCCTGTTTCATCCGCGTCGCGCAGCCCTGGGCCGGCTCGGGCTTCGGCTCGCAGTTCCTCCCGCGCGTCGGCAGCGAGGTCGTCGTGAGCTTCCTCGACGGCGACCCGGACCGGCCGATCATCGTGGGCTCGGTCTACAACGGCACGCACCCGCCGCCCTTCGGGCTGCCCGGACAGAAGGGCAAGAGCGGCTTCCGCACCATGAGCACGCCAGGCGCAGGCGGCTCGAGCGAGCTCAGCTTCGACGACGAGAAGGGGCGTGAGCTCATGCTGCTCAAGGCGCAGCGCAACCTCGAGCTCGACGTCGGGCAGGACCACTCGGTCGGCGTCACCGGCAACAGCACGCTGCGCGTCGCGGGCCAGCGCACCGAGAACGTCGTGGGCACGCAGACGGTCACGGTCGCCGGCGGCATCACGACGCTCGCCTCGCTGCACATGACCACGCAGGTCCTCGGCAACGTCATCCACGCGGTGCGCGGCGACGAAGACCGGCGCGTGAGCGGCGACGAAAACGTGCGCGTCGAGGGCACCCAGCGCCTCGACATCGCGTCGCAGGAGTCCTTCGTCCACAAAGACGCCGTCCACCGCGTGCGAGGGCACGCGACGATGGTCGTCGGCGACGAGGGCCGCCCGGCGACGGCCGCGGTGCACGTCGAGGGCACGCTCGCCGGCTACGCGAGCAAGGCCACCGAGCTCATCGCCGAAGAGGGCATCGTGCTGCGCTGTGGCGAGAGCCAGCTGCGCATCGGGCCCAACCGCATCGAGATCATCTCGCCCACGGTGACGCTCTCGGGTCAGAACATCGAGGCCGGCGCCGAAGACCGCGTCACGCTGGTGTCGAAGGACGGCATCGTGCTGAAGGGCGAGCGCCTGCACGCGATGGGCAAGAGCTCGAGCCTCCTGCTGTTCACCGACGCCGACATCGGCGGCAACAAGGTGAAGCTCAACTGTGTGGTCGACGAGGCGGCCGTCGTGGCCAAGCCGAAGCCCATCACGCGCATCGAGCTCACCGACGAAGACGGAACGCCCGCGCGCCGCAGGCGCTTCGTCATCGTCACCAAGAGCGGTGAGCGCAGCGGCGTGCTCGACGATCGCGGCACGGCCGAGCTCGAGCTCGACGACGACGCCACCATCTACTTCCCCGACGTCGACAAGCCGCGGGAGGCCTGAGCCATGCGACCCTACGTCATCCGCCAGGGCGACTACCTCACGAAGCTCGCGCACCAGCGCGGCTTCGACGCCGACGCCATCTGGAACGATCCCAAGAACCAATCGCTGAGAGAGCGCCGCACCGAGCCCAACCTCCTGCACCCGGGTGACGTCCTGTGGATCCCCGACGGTGAGCAGCATCGGCGGCTCTCGATCAAGGCCGGCAGCACCAACCGCTACGCGGCCGTCGTGCCGAAGATGCCCGTCCAGCTCAAGCTCGAGGTCGGCCGCGAGCCGCTCGTCGACGAGCCCTACGAGATCCTGGGCCTCGGCCCCGATCCGGTGCGCGGCGCGACCGACGAGCACGGCGCGCTCTCGGCCCGCGTGCCGGTCGACGTGCGCGAGATCGAGGTTCGGCTCACCAACAAGAACCGCACGCTGCGCCTGCGCGTCGGCGATCTCGATCCGGTCGACACCGTGAGCGGCCTGAAGAAGCGCCTCACGCACCTCGGCTTCTACCAGCCGACCAGCGTGGGCGTGGAGAACGCCGACGCGGCCGACGGCGACGCGCTCGTCGGTGCGCTGCGCGCCTTCCAGTCGTCGCAGGAGCTCGAGCCCACGGGCAAGCTCGACGAATACACACGCAAGGCGCTGCTGGCTGTGCACGGCAGCTGACGCTGGGCTCGCGGGGCAGCTGACGCTGGGCTCGCAGGGCAGCTGACGCTGTGCGCGTGGGGCAGCCGAGCTCGGCCACGGTGAACGAAAAGCGGTGAGGCGGCCTCCCCCTCTCGGGTGGCGGCCTCTCGCGCACGGTGAACGAAAAGCGGTGAGGCCGCCTCCCTCTCGGGTGGCGGCCTCTCGCGCTTCGGGCTTCGTGAGAAGCCTGAGGATCAGAAGTGGTCGTGGCCCGCGTGGCCGCCGGCCTCTTCCTTCTTGTCCTTCGGGCGCTCGGCGACCATCGCCTCGGTCGTGAGCATGAGGCTCGCGACGCTGGCGGCGTTCTGCAGCGCGGAGCGCACGACCTTCACCGGGTCGATGACGCCCATGGCGAGCATGTCGCCGAACTCGCCGGTGGCGGCGTTCCAGCCGAAGTTGCCCGAGCTCTCGCGGACCTTCTGCACGATGATCGAGCCCTCTTCGCCGCTGTTGGCGGCGATCTGGCGGATGGGCTCCTCGATCGAGCGGCGGATGATGGAGACGCCGAACTTCTCCTCCTCGTTGACCTGGAGGCCCTCGAGGGCCGCCTGGGCGCGGATGAGTGCCACGCCGCCGCCGGGCACGATGCCCTCTTCGACGGCTGCGCGGGTCGCGTGCAGCGCGTCTTCGACGCGGGCCTTCTTCTCCTTCATCTCGGTCTCGGTGGCAG
>CALKVW010000142.1 GCA_938004785.1 uncultured Polyangiaceae bacterium | reverse complement strand
AAACCGCTTCGCTCGGCGCAAACCGCTTCGCTCTGCGCGAGCCGTTGCGCCGCGTCGCCCCGCGAGACTACCGTTCTCGCATCCATGGACCCCGCCGCGAAGCCCGATCGACGTGCCCTCGTTCGCCTGTGGCTCGAGCGAGGCGCCGCGCTCCTCGCGAGCTTCTGCTTCGCGCTGAGCTTCGGCCTGCACTACGGCGAGTCGAACCAGAACACCTACCTGCTCCTGTCCAAGCGTGTGCTCGACCCCGAGCTCTACACACGCGACTGGCTCGCGGTCGACACGGTCCACTACCACGTCACCTTCCGCTACCTCGGCGCGCTGCTCATCGCCTTCTCCGAGCGCGGCATGGGTGTCGCCGTCGGCCAGGTGCTCGCGATGACCGCCGGCACCTACGCGGTCTACCTCTTGCTCTCGGCGCTGCTCCGCCCAGGGCGCGGGCTCGTGGCCTTCTTCGCCGTGCTCGCGATCGCCTTCGTCACGCGCACCTCGAGCGTCGCGGCGACCTACGTCTTCGATCACACGCTGCAACCCTCCACGCTCGGCAGCGTGGGCCTGCTCTACGCAGCGGCCTTCTTCGCGCGGGGCAAGTACCTCTACGCGGGCTTCGGCGTGGCCTTCTCGGGCCTCTTCCACACCAATTACCTGCTGCTGCAGCTCGTCGCGCTCGGCGTCGCGCAACTCTGGCTCGGCCGCGAGGGCTTCGTGAAGCGCGGCGTGCAGCTCTTCGCGGCGCCGCTCGCCGTGCTCGCGCTCTTCGTGCCGATGATCCTCTCGAGCGCGGGCGGAGGGCCCGAGGCCGCCGAGGCGCAGGAGTTCTACATGCGCGTGCGCGGGCCGCACCACTTCAGCCTCAGCCGCGGCGAGGCAGGCTTCGCCGCCTCGCTCTCGTGGGTCGTGCTCGGCCTCGGCGTGGGGGTGCCGCTGCTCGGCCGGCGCCCCGAGCTACGGCGCCTGCTCGCCTTCGTCGCCGGGCTGCTCACGATCATCTCGCTCGGCATCGTCTTCTCGTCGCTCTTCCCGATCCGCCAAGCCAACATGCTCTTCGCCTGGCGCATCCTGCCGCACGTCGAGCTCCTCTCGCAGGCGCTGCTCTGTGCCGGCCTCGTCGAGCTCGCGCTCGACCCTCGCCGCCGCGCGCTCGCCGCCGGCCCCGCCGCCTTCGGCTCGCTGCTCATCGGCCTCGCCGTGCTGTCGATGTTCGGCGCCTTCCACAAACGCGCCTCCTACGCCCACATCGCGCTCGCGCTCACGATGGGCACGCTGGTCTTCGCGAGCCTGCTCGGTGGCCTCGAGCTCGCCGAGCGCTGGATGGGCAAGCGCCCGCGTGAGCTGGCGCAGCGCGCCGCGCCCTGGGTGCTCGGCTTCGTCGGCGCCGCCGGCGTCGTGCAGCACTCGGTCGACCGCATCCCCGAGGCGCTGAAGAGGAGCACCGTGCTCAAGGGCGGCGACGCCGCCACGGGCGAGCTCTGCGGCTGGATCCGCGCGAACACCGCGAAGAACGCGCTCTTCCTCACGCCGCCGAGCCACGAGAGCTTCCGCTTCCGCTGCGAGCGCTCGATCGTCGTCGACTGGAAGTCTCCCCCGATCATGCCCAAGGAGCTGCTCGAGTGGCGCGTGCGCCTCGAGGCCGTGACCGGGCGCAAGCAGATCGGCGGCAGCGGCGACTTGAAGGCCTACGACTCGATGGATCGCAAGCGGCTCGAGGCGCTAAAGGCGCGCTACGGTGTCGACTACGTCGTGCTCCGCGGCAGGCGCGGCATCGACGGCGTGCCTGTGGCTTTCCAGGGCAGGGGCTTCACCGTGCTCGACGCGCGCAGCCTCGCGGTCGATGCGGCGCTCGATGATGCTCAGCGGCCGGCCCCGAACCTGGACGTAAATCCGCCCGACGTACTCCCCGATGATGCCCAGGAAGATGGCGTTGAGGCTGAGTGAGAGCAGCGTGAGCACCGTGGTCGTCGCGAAGCCCTCGGGCCAGGTCTGGCCGAAGAACATGCGCGCGATCACGTAGCCGATGATGCCGAGGAAGGTCACCGCGGAGACGATGAGGCCCGTGTAGGTCGCCATGCGCAGCGGCACCGTCGAGTGCGCGAGGATGCCGTCGAGCGCGAGCGACATCAGATCCTTCAGCCTGAACTTGCTCTCGCCGCGGGTGCGCCCGCCTCGGTCGTATTCGATGCCGAGCTGTTCGAAGCCCAGCGTGGCGAGCGTGCCCCGCAGGTAGGGCCGCTGGTCGCGGATGCGCGCGAGGATGTCGAGCACGCGCCGATCGACGAGGCGGAAGTCGCCCGCGTCGTGCGGCAGCCTGTCTTCGCTCAGGAAATCGATGAGCCGGTAGAAGAGCTTGCGGGTGAGCGTGATCGCCAGGCCCTCGACGCGCTTCTTGCGCACGCCGTACACGATCGCCGCGCCCGCCTCCCAGGCCTTCACGAACTCGAGGATCACCTCGGGTGGGTCTTGCAGATCGCAGTCGATCTGGATCGCCGCGTCGCCACGCGCCATGAGGTAACCGGTGTAGATCGAGCGCTGGAAGCCGAAGTTGCGCGAAAATCGGAAGACGCGCACGCGTGGGTCGGCCTCGGCCACGCGCGTGAGCTCCTCGAAGGTGCGATCGGTCGAGCAGTTGTCGGTGAAGACGAACTCGAGCTCGTAGCGGTCGGCGAGCGGCGCGAGCGCGCGCACGACCTCGGCGTGCAAGGGCTCGACGTTGCCCTCCTCGTTGTAGACGGGCACGACGATGCTGAGGAGCTTGCGCTTGTCCATCCGCGTCCCGCTCGTGGTGCGCGCTCAGCCGAGCGCGGCGTAGGCCGCGATCTGCTCTTCGAGCAGGGCGCGCTCGCTGCCGGGCTCCTCGAGATGCTTGCGGTACCAAGCACCCGTCCAGGCGAGCGTGGTCTCGAGGTCGAGGCGCGGCCGGAAGCCGAGCTCGACGCGCGCCTTGGTCGAGTCGACGCGGAGCAGGTGCGCCTCGTGTGGCGCGCCGGGCGGCGGCTCCTTGGCGATGTCGAGCTCGCCCCGGCCGAGCGCGGCCACGAAACGCGGCGCCACCACGCTCACCGGCACGCCGTCGTCGCCCTCGTTGGGGCCGAAGTTCCAGCCCTCGGCGAAGCGCGCGGGGTCTTGGTGGAGGCGCATCGCGAGCAAGAGGTAACCGCCGACCGGCTCGAGCACGTGCTGCCAGGGGCGCGTCGAGCGAGGGTTGCGGATGAGCACCTTCTCGCCGCGCGTCGCGCCGCGCACGATGTCGGGGATGAGCCGGTCTTCGGCCCAGTCGCCGCCGCCTACGACGTTGCCCGCGCGCCCGGAGGCGAGCCCGACGCCGCGCTCACGCATGAAGGCCGAGCGGTAGCTCGCCGTCACCAGCTCGGCGGCGCCCTTGCTCGCGCTGTAGGGGTCGTGGCCGCCCATCGCGTCGACCTCGCGGTAGGGCCAGATCTGCTCGCGGTTCTCGTAGCACTTGTCGCTCGTCACCACGACGATCGTGCGCACCGAGCTCGAGAGCCGGCAGGCCTCGAGCAGGTTCACGGTGCCCATCACGTTGGTGGCGTAGGTGTCGACCGGCTCGCGGTAGCCGCGGCGCACGAGCGACTGCGCGGCGAGGTGCAGCACGATCTCGGGCTGGTGCGCCTCGAGGGACGCGCGCAGCGCGCCGAGATCGCGCACGTCGCCCTCGACGTGCGTGCACACGCCCGCGGTCTTCGCGAGCTCGAAGAGGCTCGGCGCCGTCTCGGGCGGCAGAGCGAAGCCCGTGACGCGCGCGCCGAGCATCGCGAGCCAATGCGTGAGCCACGCGCCCTTGAAGCCCGTGTGGCCCGTCACGAAGACGGATTTGCCCGCGTAGAAGCGCTCGAGCTCGCTCACCACGTCTTCCACGGGGCTTGCCCGCTCTCCCACAGCGACTCGAGCAGGTTCTTCTCCCGCAAGGTGTCCATCGGCTGCCAGAAGCCCTCGTGTTTGTAGGCCATGAGCTGGCCCTCGCGCGCCAGCTGCTCGAGCGGATCGCGCTCGAGATCGGTCGAGTCGCCGGCGATGTAGTCGAGCACCTGGGGCTCGAAGACGAAGTAGCCGCCGTTGATCCATCCCTCGCCCGTCTGCGGCTTCTCCGAGAACTCCGAGACGCGATCGCCGTCCATCGCGAGGCCGCCGAAGCGCGCGGGCGGGCGCACGGCCGTGACCGTCGCGAGCTTGCCGTGCGCTTCGTGGAAGGCGACGAGCGCGCGGATGTCGACGTTGCCCACGCCGTCGCCGTAGGTGGCGAGGAAGCGCTCGCCGCCGAGCCAGGTGCCGAGGCGCTTGATGCGGCCGCCGGTGCGCGTCGAGAGCCCGGTGTCGACCACCGAGATGCGCCAGTCGGGCGCGTTGGAGCGCAGGATCTCCTCCTTGCCGGTGGAGAGATCGACGGTGTAGTCGGCGTAGCGGATGTAGAAGGAGTGGAAATACTCCTTGATGACCTCGCTCTTGTAGCCACAGGCCACGACGAAGTCGCGGAAGCCGTGGCTCGAGTAGATGCTCATGATGTGCCAGAGGATCGGGTACGAGCCGATCTCGATCATGGGCTTGGGCTTGAGATCGGTGTGCTCCGAGAGCCGCGTGCCGAAGCCTCCCGCGAGGAGGACGGTCTTCATGGGCGCGCAGCCTACCACGAGCCCCGCTGGCGCTCCCAGGGCCACCCTGGGCGTGCTAAGAGCGCCGGCCATGGGTCTGCATCCCTCGGACGTGCTGGAGTCGCCGGCCGCCTACGTCGCGCTCCAGTACCTCGTGGGCGGCACGAAGATGCGCGAGTGGGGGCTCGAGGCGCTCGCGGCGAAGCCGGGGGAGCGCATCCTCGATCTGGGCTGCGGGCCGGCCTACTACGTGAACCGCCTCGGCGACGTCGACTACATCGGCTTCGACACGCACGCGCCCTACATCGAGGCGGCGAAGAAGCGCTTCCCCAGGGCGCGCTTCTACTGCGAGCTCTTCGGCGCGAAGCAGGCCGAAGCGCTCGGGCCCTTCGACGCCGTCTTCCTCATGGGCCTGCTCCACCACCTCGAAGACGAGCAGGTCGACGAGCTGCTCGGCCTCGCCGCAGCGCACCTTCGCCCCGGTGGGCGCGTCGTCGCGCTCGACACGGTCGTCTACCCGGGGCAGTCGGCCATCTCGCGCACGCTCGCGAAGAACGACCGCGGCGACCACGTGCGCACCGAGCAGGGTTATACGCGCCTCGCGAAGCGCCACTTCGAGCGCGTCGACGGCCGCGTCGTGGGCGACTCGCTCACCTGCCCCTCCGCCGGCTGGCTGATGACGCTCACCGCGCCGCGCCGCGCGGCCTGAGCCCCGCGGTTCGACCCCAAGATCCGCGCCCGTGCCGAGCCCCCGCCAGAAGATCGTCAAGGCGCTGCTCCGGCTCACCGGGCCGGTGATCCTCGTGCTCGTCGTCGCGAGCCTCGACGATCCGGGCGCGCTCTGGCGCAGCTTCACGGCCTGCGATCCCTGGCTGCTCGTGCTCGCGATGACGCTCAACGTCTTCGTCGTGCACCTGCGCGTCGTGCGCTGGCAGCAGCTGCTCGAGGGGCGCGGCATCCACTACGCCACCGGGCGCGCCTGGCTCTCCTACCTCACGAGCGCCTACCTCGCGCTGCTCACGCCCGGTCGCGTCGGCGACCTCTTGCGTGTGCAGTACCTGCGCCGCGAGCGCGACGTGCCCTACCCCGAGGGCCTCGCTTCGGTCGTGATGGATCGTTTCGCCGACCTCTACGTGCTCGCGGCCTTCGTCGCGGTCGCCGCCGTGCACTACGGGCCCATCCTCGCAGGTGAGCTCGCCTGGGCCACCTGGGCCTGCGTCTTCGGCACGCTCGTGGGGCCGCTCGTCTTCCTCCTGCCGGGTGTGCCCGAGCGCGTCTTTCTCCCGGTCTTCCGCAAGGTGGGCAACTCCGGGGAGGGCTTCGAGCTCTTCCTCTCGGCGCTGCGTGCGCAGCTGCGCCTCGGCATGATCGCGCGCGTCTTGCCCGTCACGCTCGGGGCCTTCTTCGTCAACTACGCGCAGGGCTGGCTCATCAGCGAGGCCATGGGCATCCACCTCCCCTTCTTCGACGTCGTCTGCCTGCTCGCCATCGCGAGCCTGCTCGGCCTCCTGCCGATCAGCGTCTCCGGCGTCGGCGTGCGCGAGGCCTTCTTCGCCTTGCTCTTCCCCGCGCTGGGCCTCGCCGCCGAGCAGGGCGTCACCTACGGCCTGCTCGTGCTCGGCGTGCTCTACCTCGTCACCACCCTGGCTGGCTTCGTCGCCTGGCAGGTCGCGCCGCCGCCCACGGGCAGCGTCGAGGCCGCCACGGGCGTGCCGGTCGGGGGCGAGAACCTTGCCGCCGACGAGCCCAAAAGCTAGGACCGCGGCCTCCATGAAGGACGAGCGAGGCCGCCTCACGCGCGCGATCGACGCGGTCGCCACCGGGTTCGCGCGCCTCGCGCAGGCCGGGCTGTCCTACCTGCTCGTGCTGTTGCTCGCGCCGATCTTCGCCGGCAGCGCCATCTGGTACGCGCGCGGCGGCATCAAGCGCCTCGGCCTGCTCGACACCAACAAGCTGCGCTTCGAAGACCAGCTCGCCGCGGCCGTGCCCATGGGCGTCACCGTGGGGGCCACGCTCGTCGTGCTGCTCGCCGTCTGGGCCGTGCTGCGCTGGCGCCGCGGCCTGCCCTTCGCGCGCTTCGGCGCCGCGGCCTCGGCCTGGCTCCTGCCATTGCTCGCGGTGCCCTTCGCGCTCTCGCTCTTCCAGAAGGGCATCGAGAAGGAGAGCCCCGTCGTCACGCTCTTCTTCGCGGCGATCATCGGCGTGATCACCGGCGTCTCCGCCTACCGCGTGCTGCCCTCGAGGCCGCTCGACGAAGGCGACGCACCCGTGCGCGTGGGCCTCGACAGGCTCTACGAGGCGCTCTCCTGGGCGGCGGTGCTCGCCATGGGCGTCGCCTACGGCTGGTTCTTCACCAAGCTGTCGATCACCAACCACCACGCGCTGGTCTCGCGCACGATCGACCTCGGCCTCTACGACAACATCTTCTACCAGTCGATCCACGGCCGCCCGCTCGCCTGCACCTTCCTCAAGGCGGGCTACCACGGCTCGGCGCACTTCGACCCGATCCTCGTCCTGCTCTCGCCGCTCTACCTGCTCTACCCACGAGCCGAGTTCATCCTCGGCCTGCAGAGCGTGTGGATCGCGAGCGGCGTGATCCCGATCTTCCTCATCGCGCGCTCCGAGCTCCAGAGCCGACCGCTCGGCGTCATGCTCGCCGCCGTCTACGCGCTGCACCCCGCGCTGCACGGCGCGAACATGTACGAGTTCCACTCGCTCACGCTCGCGTGCGTGCCCATGCTGTGGACGCTCTGGGCGCTCTCGACGAACCGCTTCCGCGCCTACTGGGTGCTGCTCGGTGTGAGCCTGCTCGTGCGCGAGGACATCCCGCTCATGATGTCGATGGTCGGCGTCACCTGCACGCTGCTCCCGGGTGGGCGCCTGCGCAGGCTGGGGCTCGTCACGATCGGCGTCTGTGCGGCCTACTTCCTCATCGTGAAGGCCTTCTTCATGACGAGCTCGGGCATCATCATGAGCGGGCCCGAGGCCTACTCCTACGCGTACTACTACGCGGAGCTCATCCCGGGCGGCAAGGGCATGGGCGGCATGCTGCTCTCGCTCGTCACCAACCCCACCTTCGCGCTGCGCCACGCGCTCGAGCGCGAGAAGCTGCTCTTCCTCGCCACGATCTTCCTCCCGCTCGCGCTCGCGCCCTTCGCCGCGCGCTCGTGGCGCCTCACGCTGATCTACGGCATCGCCTTCACCACTCTGGCGACGCGCACGGCCGTCTTCTCGACGCATTTCCAGTACTCGAACTCGATCCTGCCCTTCGCCTTCTTCGCCACGCCGGTCGCGATCCGCCAGCTCAGCGAGGGCACGCTCGCCAAGGCCTACGGGCTCGACGCCGCGCGCCTGCGCCGCGGCCTCGTGGTCGCCGCGCTCTTCACCTCGCTCGGCGTCTCGTTCAAGTTCGGCGGCATCGTCGACAACGAGGCCTTCAGGGGCGGCTTCGCGCGTGTGGTGCGCGAGCTCAGCGAGCAGCAGCGCGAGCACTACGCCTGGGTCGAGGCCACCGCCGCGACGATCCCGAAGGAGGCGCGCGTCGGCGTCACCAACAAGCTCGGCCCGCACGTCTCCAACCGCCAGCACGCGTACTTCTATGGCCAGCACGCGGTCGAGTACGTGTTCGTCGACGAGCAGGAGCTCAAGGCCGATCGCCTCAAGCGCCATCGCGAAGACGTGAACAGCGGCAAGCTCGTCGAGCTCGCGCGCCGCCGCTCCTACGCGCTCTTCCGCACCAAGGAGGTGCCCGAGGGCGGCGGCGACACCGACGAAGACGTGACCCAGGTGCTCGGCGACGAGCAGAAGGACCCCTGAGGCCGATGGCTCGCTCCGTGCTCGTCATCGGCGCAGGCCCGAGCGGCATCACCGCCGCGAAGAACCTGCTCGACGCGGGCCTCGAGGTCACGGTCGTCGATCGCGGGCGCGAGGTCGGCGGCAACTGGGTCTTCGACGCCGAGAGCGGCCACTCGAGCGTCTTCGAGACGACGCACATCATCTCGAGCAAGAAGTACTCGCAATACGACGACTACCCGATGCCCGAGGGCTACCCCGACTACCCCTCGCATCGGGAGCTCTGCGCGTACTTCCAGGGTTACGCGGCACACTTCGGCGTGACCGAGCGCGTGCGCTTCGAGACGACGGTGACGCGCTGCGAGCCCGCCGAGGGTGGAGGTTGGTGGGTGGAGACCGAGCACCGCGGCGAAGCGAAGCGCGAGAGGTTCGACGTGCTCGTCGTCGCCAACGGCCACCACTGGGATCCGCGTTTGCCGAGCTACCCTGGGCACTTCGAAGGCGAGCTCTTGCACTCGCACGACTTCAAGCGCGCCGAGCCCTTCCGAGGCCGGCGCGTGCTCGTCATCGGCGGCGGCAACTCCGCCTGCGACGTCGCCGTGGAGACCGCGCGTGTCTCGGCCCAGACGGCGATCTCCTGGCGCCGAGGCTACTGGATCGTGCCGAAGTTCATGTTCGGCGTGCCCACGGACCACCTGCACAACGCCATCGCCGAGAGGCTCGGCTTCGTGCCCATGAAGCTGCGCCGCAAGGTGCTCGAGAAGCTCCTGCGCTTCTTCAACGGGCCCAACGCCTCCTACGGCCTGCCCGAGCCCGACCACGCCTTCACCGAGACGCACCCCACGCTCAACAGCGAGCTCTTGTACTTCCTGCGCCACGGCCGCATCCAGCCCAGGCCCGACATCCGTCGCTACGACGGCCACACGGTGGAGTTCGTCGACGGCCGCCGCGAGGACTACGACGCGATCATCGCCTGCACCGGCTTCCGCATCAGCCACCCCTTCCTCGACAAGTCGCTGGTCGACTTCGGCGAGGGCAAGGTGCCGCTCTACCTGCGCATGATCCCAACGCAGCCGAAGGACCTCTACTTCATCGGCCTCTTCCAGCCGCTCGGCTGCATCTGGCCGCTCGCCGAGCTGCAGTCGAAGATCCTCGCGCGCCTCCTGAGCGGCCGCTGGTCACCCCCGGCGGATCTGGGCGCCGCGATCCAGCGCGAGCTCGAGCATCCGGAGGTCGAGCAGATCGACACGCCACGCCACACGATCACGGTCGACTACCCGATCTTCAGGCGAAGGCTGCTCGCGGAGCTCGGCCAGGGCGCGGGCTGAGCGTGCGCCTCGCCAGGTTCGCGTCGGGCTACGCCCTCGCCCGAGCTCGGCGGGTTCCTGCGGCGAGCGCCCCGCGCTCACGTGGCGTGGTATACGAGGCGCCTTCCGATGGGTGAGGGAACGACCAAGAAGGCCGAGGCTCCGGACGACGGCGCCTCGCTCGAGCCCGCCGGCTCAGTGCGTGACTGGCTGCGGGGCGCGCCGATGCCGGAGCGCATCCACCTCGCGCTCGGCTTCTTGCTGCCGTCGGTCCTGCTCCTGTGGAACCTCGCCAGGCTGCGGCCCTTCACGATCGACGACGCGTACATCTCCTACCGCTACTCGCGCAACTTCGCGAAGGGGCTCGGGCTCGTCTACAACGAGGGCGAGCGCATCGAGGGCTACACGAACTTCTCGTGGACGGTGCTGCTCGGCCTCGGCGTCAAGCTCGGCCTCGACCCGGACGTCTTCGCCAAAGCCATGGGAGGCGCCGCCGCCTGCGGTGCGCTCTGGGCCGCCTACCAGCTCGAGGGGCGCCTCATGCGCTATCGATCGCTGCCCGCGATCTCCCCGTGGCTGCTCGCGAGCTCGGTGCCCTTCGTGGGCTACTCGGTCTTCGGTCTCGAGACGGGCTTCTTCATCTTCCTCGTCTTGATCGGGACGGAGATGATCTTCCGCGAGAACGATCGCGGTGATTGGCGCACCAACTGGCGCACGGCTTTTCCCTGGTCGGGGCTCGTGTTCGGGCTCGCCGGGCTCACGCGCCCCGAGGCGCCGGCCTTCCTGGGCATCCCGATGCTCTTCCTGGGCCTGCGCTTCTTCGCTCCGCAGAACCTGCTGCGTGGCGTGCTCTTCGTCGCGCCCGTCGGGCTGCACATGCTCTGGCGCAAGAGCTACTACGGCGGCTGGCTGCCCAACACCCTGAGCGCCAAGACGGGCAACCTCGACGGGCAGATAAAAGCCGGGCTGCGTTACGTCACCGAATACGCCGGCACGGCGTGGCCGATCCTCTTCCTCGCGCTCTTCGGCCTCTGCCTCGCGATCATCCTCCTGCATCGGCGCGCCCTGTGTCTCGCGGCCATGGGCCTCTTCGTCGCTGGATACACGGTGCTCGTCGGCGGCGATTGGATGCCGATGCACCGCTTCATGGCGCCCTTCGAGCCCTACGCGTTCATCGTCGCGGGCTTCGGCGCGCGCGCTCTCTTCGACGGCGCGCTCGACGGCACACGCTCCAAGCGCGCCTGGCGCTACGTCGCCTATGGCGGGCTCGCCTGCATGCTCGCGATGACGGTCGCCGCCAGCTACCAGCGTGGCGCTCGCTTCGCCAAGAGCGAAGACCGCATCCTGCGCGACGAGAAGGTCTTCTGGGACTCCGCCGCCGGCGGCACCGCCCATTGGATGCTCGCCAACACCGAGCCCGGGGAAATCGGCGTCGGCGACATCGGTTACATCGGCTACGTCACCGACTTTCCGATCCTCGATCTGCTCGGATTGGTCGATCCGGTGATCTCCAAGCTGCCGGGCGGCTACACGCAGAAGACCGGCGCGGGCTACGTGGAGCACGTCTTCAACAAGATGCCTCGCTACTTCGTCTTCATCGGTAGCCGCGAGGGCTGCGACAAGCTGGCCTTCCCCTCGCAGGACAAGCTGCGCCGCCACCCGAAGTTCGTACGCGCGGGGTACAAAGCGACGGGCAAGATCAAGCACGCCAAGGGCGGCTATTGGTGCGTCTTCGACCGCGGCCCCGGCGAGCCCCCTCCGATGGACGACCTGAAGGACGTGCGCGCTCCCCGACCGGCGGTACGCACGCTGCCTCCCGGTGCCGCGTCGGCGGTGGCACGATGAACCGGGGCACAGGCACATGACCCGCCCCTGGGAAACCCTCGCTTCGGGTGTCGATCCCAGCCTGAGCGAGCCTCGCTGGTGTGCGCTCGGTCCCCGGGCGGGGTGTTGAAGCGACGGGCCGCTCCTGCCATCGCGACGCGCGCGCCTTCGTAACCGTCCAAGCTGGGGCGCCGTGTAGGGAACGAGGATCTGTCGTCTGATCACTGCATGAGACACGCAGCATCCTGGTGGGCGACGGTGGTAGGCGAGGTCGACGCGGGCGCGAGCGTAGACGCGGTGGCGCGGCGGCATCGCGTGAAGGCGAGCACACTGCGCTGGTGGCGCTCCCAGCTCCGCAAGCAGCGTGAGCCGGAGCCCGGGCTTCGACTGCTTCCGGTCGTGGTCGACGAACCGGTCCACACGGCACGCCCCGACACGTCGGCGAGCACCGTGGCCGAGTTGGTGCTCGAGGCGCGTGCGGCGCGCATCGTCTTGCGCGGACCCCTCAGCGCCGAGCAGCTCGGCGCGATCTTCGAGGCCGTGACGCGCCCATGCTGACCCTCGGACCCGGCTCGCGCGTGATGCTTGCGTCCGCGCCGATCGATCTCCGCAAGGGCCACGACGGGCTCGTCTCGCTCGTGCGCGCGGCCTACGACGCCGACCCTTACGACGGCACGATCTTCGTATTCGTCGGCAGGCGCGCTGACCGCATCAAGCTGCTCTTCTTCGATTCGGGCGGGTTCGTCGTCTACTACAAGCGGCTCGAGCGCGGGCGCTTCCGCTTGCCGGCCGTGCAGAGCGGAGCCACGCAGGTGCGGCTCGACGCCACCGCACTCGCGATGTTGCTCGACGGTATCGACCTCGATCGGGTGCGCCGCCCGACGCACTGGTCGCCGCGAAGCACGCGCGCTGCAGCTTGACCGGGATCGACACCGCCTTCGTTTCGTGATCAAAAGTCGTCGTTGAGCCCGCCCCCTGACGACGACGATCACGGCTGCGACTGGAAGCAGTACGCGAAGCACCTCGAGGCCCGCGTGGCCATTCTCGAGAAGGCCTTCGAGCGCCGCTCGGAGAAGCGCGCGAAGGTGCCGCGCACCCCGAAGCCGGCGCGTACTCCCGAAGAGACCCGCGCCACGCGCGAGGAGCTCGCGGCGACGCGACGCGAAGGGATCGTCGACGACGAGCCCGAGGTCGTGCGCGTGCCCGAAGACCAGAAGCACTGCGAGCTCTGCAAGGGCGACAACTTCCGGCCGGTCGGCGACGGCAAGACGAGCGAGCGGTACTACTGGGTCGAGGGCCACTTCCGTAGGCGCAGGCTGTGCCGCGAGGTGCTCGCCTGCAGGTGCAGCGGCACGGTGGTCACCGCGCCGCTGCCCGACGAGTGGCGCGACAAGGGCAAGTACGACGCCTCGGTCGTGGCGCACCTCATCGTGTCGAAGATCGCGATGGCGCTGCCGCACTACCGCCTCGAGCAGAGCTTCGAGCGCGCGGGCATTCCGATCGCGCGCAGCACGCTGAACAACCTCTTCCGCAAGGGTGCTCAGCGCCTGCTCCCGCTCGCGGCCGTGCTCTTCGACGAGCTCAAGCAGCGCCACATCATCCTCGCAGACGAGACCTCCTTCAATCTCACGACGGCCAAGAGCAAGGCGTTCATCTGGGTCTTCGTCAGCGACGACCTCGTCGGCTACCGATTCTCGACGGGCCGCGGATCGAGCGTGCCCGTCGAGGTGCTCGGCGGCACCAGCGGCGTGCTCGTATGCGACGACTATCGAGGTTACGACCCCGCCGAAGCGGTCTCCGCGCGACGACGCGCTGGGTGCTTTGCGCACGCCCGGCGCAAGTTCATCGAATGCGGCGAGGCCCCCGAGGCCGAAGAAGCCATCGAGCTCATCCACGCGATCTACAGCGTCGAGCACGAGGCCGAGCGGCGCGAGATCGTCGGCACGATGAAGCACCTCGATCTGCGTCGCGAGTACGCGCGCCCATTCTGGGTCGCGCTGCGCAAGCTCGCTCGCGCGATGCGCAGACGCCACGGGCCGAAGACCTTGCTCGGCCGGGCGTTCCGCTACGTCTGGCGAAATCAGGGGCCGCTGTCGGCGTTCCTGCACGACGCGCGCATCCCGATCGACAACAACGGCGCCGAGAACGCGCTGAGGATCGTGGCGCTGGGGCGCAAGAACTACCTCTTCGTGCACTCCGAAGCCCCCGGTCACGAGCTCGCCGTGCTCTTCTCCCTCGTCGCCTCGTGCAAGAAGAACGGCGTCAATCCGCAGCACTACTTCACCGACGTGCTCGCTCGCGTCGCCACGACGCCGGCCGACCAGTTACGCGAGCTCCTGCCCCATCGCTGGCGCCCGCTCGACGCCCCCGCCCCGGTCGCGGTCTTCGACGAGTAGCTCGATCGAGGCCGGCGAGGCGCTTGCGGGACGAGCAATTCACGCGATAGGTCCCGGGATGGACGGTTACGCGCCTTCAGCCGATCACCGATCGACGCGCGTCGTCGTTCCAGCTCGTCCCGCGGTGAGCCCCTACTGCTCGACGTGCACGTCGATGAGCCGGAGACCATCTCGGGCCAGGGTTTCGTCCATCGGCACCAACCGCCCGTAACCGTTCACGGACGCGAGTGCCGAGCCATCGTTCCCCCACCCGTAGACGCCGATGTACTGCCGCGACCAGCCAACGGGGTAGCTCTGGATGCTCGTCAGGCGAAGACCGTCGTTGACGAGATCGGCGTCCGTGGCCGTGAAGGCGTTCCAGCCGGTGACGCTGATGATGGCCTGACCGCTGTAGCCCTGGCGCAGCACGCCGATGAACTGCCGCGGGCCGCTGGGCGGCTGGTAGGTCTCCACGTCGACGAGGCGCAGGTTCCGGGAGCGCGCGGCCTCGACCTGCTGGATGAAGCCCGTCCAGTTTGCAGGGGTCGTCATCTCCTGCTGGCCCGATGCCGAGAGCCACACGCCGATGTAGTTGACGACGCCGTTCTCGACGTAGGTTGTGAGGTCGACGAGGTGGTTTCCTTGCCCGACCATCGCATCGCGATGGTTACGAAGCGCGGTCAGGCTCGTCGTCCCCATGAGCGAGTATCCGCCGGTGCGTCGCGTGAACCGCCCGACGTACTGGCGCACGCCGTTCTCGAGGAAGGTGCTCACCTTGACGAGGCGAAACTTGTCGTTGGACAGGTCCGCCCACTTGGCCGTGAACGCGCTCCAACCGGCGATCTTGACGCGCAGGTCGATGGTCGAGCCCTGGCGCCACACGCCGATGTACTGCTTCGAGTCGGTGCAAGTAGCACAGTAGACGGGGGGCTGAGTCGAGGGCTGCAGAAGCGCGCTTACGTGCGGCGTCGAAGCGCTGGTCGGAAATTTCCACCAACTGGGCGACCACGACGGCGTCGCTTGCGACTCGGCGAGGCTTCCGAGGCCTGAGAACGACATCGGACGGAACGCTCCATTATCGCACCCATTCATGTTCGCTGGGTTCCCGTTGGGCGCGTTCGGCGCGTTCTTCACGTGGATGTGCGTATGCACCCCGCTCACGCCGCCAGAGAGCCCCACCTTGCCGAGGTATTGGCCCTTCGTTATCTGCGCGCCGGTGACGAGCAGCTCGGGCGGAATCGACCCGCGCTGCAGGTGCGCATACGCAGTCACCTCGTCACCATTCTCCACGAAGATCTGGTTCCCTCCCGCGTTGAAGCCGTCGTCCGGGTAGAAGCCTTTCCACGTGGGGCTCTCGGGCGACTCGATCAAGTCGTTGGGCGGCACGCTCTGCCACTCCTCGTGATCATTCAGTGCCCAACACACAGCCCCGCTCGCCATCGCGTACACCGGGATGCCGTAGGCGCGATAAGACGAAGGACTTGTAGCATCGGCGCCCGGCCACATGTCCGCCCACTGTGTGCCGTTCCAGCCGCGCAGCGCCGTGTCGAGTCCAAATACCTGATGGGCGCTAGGATGGTTGCTGGTCGCGTGCCAGAGCTCGTTGGTACGCAAGTCGCTCGCTTTGCCGAGCCATTGGAGAGGTCCACCTGCGTTCTCGTGCGCCTCCATCGGCTCCATCGGCACCGACGTCGTTACCGTCTGGCCCGCCAACTGTACCCTCACCTCGAACGTCGAAGGAAAAGGAACTGGTGCATCTATCACGAGTGCTCCGTTGGAGCCCAAGAACGTGGATGTCGTGTTGCAGGCGCAATTCTGGAAGTCCACGGAGCCGCCTGGCGGGATAGTCCAGGACCAACCCGAAGGGAGGGGGTCCACCCTAGTGCCGTGGATCCACACCTGTTGCAGCGCAACGTACGAATTGCCATTGTTCGCGATCCTCATCCGCATCGAAATGCGTGCGCGCTCGGGGCCGTCCGGCGTGTCGGGCGCGAGTCGTTGATAGAGGACCTTGCCGCCGTCGATGAGCGGCGCCGTGACCGGCTCTATAACCGTAACCGTCACCTGGGCCATCGCCGGGGCAGCGAAGGTCAAGAGACAGAGCGTCATCAGCGCTCGGACCATGATCGTCCGGAAGACCGCTGCTCGCCCCGTGGCTCGCACCGGCCTCTCGGCTGACTCACAGGATGCGATCGCCAGTTCACCGAGTGCGATGGCTGCCGCTGGTCTTGGCTTGGGGTCGTGTCGACTTGACTGCATGCAATCTTCCTTCTGTTGTTCGGAGTTTCTGTGCGTCGCGCCATGGGCTGGCGGTCTTGCCCCCCACGTGCGCCAAGCACTGGAGCCCGCACCCACGTACCACCCAACATCGCCCCACCAACACTGGGCACCGCGCGTCTCAGGGAAACCCCTTGGACGCAGGCCGGGGCACAGGCTACTCGCAACAGCCACATGACACGCCCCTGGGAGACCCTCGCTTCGGTCGATACGCGCGACGGCAAGCTCGAGCTGCTCCGCCGCAGCGAGCGCGATTTCCTCATCACGATCCGCGGGCGCGTGCTCATGACGAGCGCCGCGCACCGCTCGGAAGACGAGCTCGCCAAGCTCGGCTGCGAGGGCCTGCGCACGCAGAAGCGCGCGCGTGTGCTCCTGAGCGGCCTCGGCATGGGCTACACGCTGCGCGCCGCGCTCTCCGAGCTCGCGGGCGACGCCTTCGTCTGGGTGAGCGAGCTCAACCCGGTGGTCGTCGATTGGTGCCGCGGGCCGCTCGGCGAGCTCACCCAAGGCGCAGCGCGCGACAGGCGCGTCGAGCTCGTCGTCGAAGACGTCGCCGCGCGCGTCGCCCAGGTGGCGCTCGATTCGAAGCAGCCGCGTTTCCACGCGATCGTGCTCGACATGTACGAGGGCCCGGCCGGGCGCCCGAAGCCGAGCGACCCGCTCTATGGCGAGCGCGCCGTGCTCGCCTACCGCGCGGCGCTCGTGCCCGAGGGCAAGCTCGCCGTCTGGTGCGAGCAGGCCTCTCCAGGCTTCGAGCGCGCCCTGCACCACGCCGGCTTCAAGTACGAGCTCGTGCGCACCGGCCACGGAGGCCGCGTGCATTACGTCTACGTCGCCAAAGCGCCGAGCGAGTGGCGCCTGCGCGTCGACGCCCAGCGCGCCGCCGAGCGCGCAGCCCAAGGCCCGCGCCCAGCGGGGCCGCACCGCATGCGCAGCGGCCAGAGCAAGGGTGGCGCGGGCGAGAGCGGCGGCGCGGCGCGAAGCGGCGGCGGCAAGCGCGGCGGCGCGAGCAAGCGGCCTGGGCGCGGGCGGGCGTAGGGCGAGGCGTCGCGAGCGCAGCTGGCGGCCGCCAGCGCGGCGCCGACGGGCGCCAACGGGCACGCACCGGCGATCGCGCATTCGCGCGGCGATTCGTCGGCCACGGCGCTGGCCCGGCGATTGCGACGTGTGCGTGACGCCGCGCGCTACCCGCGTGCGGCGACCGAGCCATGTCGACGCCCCACGACCGCCTCTTTCGTTACGTGTTCTCCGACCCCGAGCACGCGCGCGGCCTCTTGGCTGCGCTGGTGCCCGAGGCGCTGGGCGCGCGCATCGACTGGCCGAGCCTCGAGCTCGTGCCGG